>JBPCNU010000058.1:0-3623 GCA_051000975.1 Rubrobacter sp. | reverse complement strand
TGCTGCCGGAGGGGACGAGCATCCGTCTGGATCGCGGCTACGATTCACAGGCCACCCGCGAGAAGCTGAGAGATCGTGGCCTGACCCCGGAGATCTCGGAGAAGGGCAGGCCCGCTCCGGTGGCCGCAACCGGACGATGGATCGTCGAGCGCACCAACTCCTGGCACAACGCCCACAAGAAACTTGCGTGGTGCACGGAGAGAAGCGGACGGGTGATCGACTTCTGGGTAGCCTTCTCTAACGCGGTCATCATCGTGGGGCGGCTCATCCGGGAGGCCTGGACCCGCTACCGCTGGGACGGCCGACCCCTCCGCCGACCATGACCTATTGGCGCGGCCTCTAAGTCCGTCAGGGAAAGAAAATCACCGCGCCGAGGAGGTATGGGTACGTGCTTGTTTTCGTGGACATTCGGGTGAACATCAAGGACTGGACGCTCGATGAACTGTGGGAGGCCTGGGAAGCGGAGGTCAACGCCGCCGCCGGAGCGAACGAGGCCGGGAAGATCGCGGGCATCTACAAGGTCTCCGGCCAGCGGCGCGTGCTCGTCATACTCGACGTCGAGTCGCACGACGAACTCGACGCCATCCTCATGGCCGGGTTGCCGATGGCGAACAACCTCGAAATCGCCGAGATCCTCCCCGTGAGAAGCTACTGGGACTTCGCCGACGACATCCGAAACCGCTGGCAGGGCTAGGGGCCTGATCTAGACCGGCTGACAGACCGGGCAGTAGTGAGTCCCCCGCCCGGCGACGCGGGTCTTCAGGATGGTCGTGCCGCACCTCGGACACGGCTCCCCTTCGCGGGTGAAGACCTGCAATTCATCCTGAAAACCACCCGTCTCCCCGAAGGCGTCGTGGTAGGAATCGAAGGTCGTGCCGCGCATCTCTACCGCGCGTTTCAGGATATCGCGGGTGGCGGCGTAAATATCGCGGGTCTCGGTCTCGGTCAGGGTGCTGGCGCGGCGAGTAGGGTTGACCTTCGCGGCGAAGAGGACTTCGTCCACGTAGATATTCCCGAGGCCCGCTATCACGGACTGATCAAGGAGCATCCCCTTGATGTTCGCCTTGCGCCGGAACGCCACTTCGAGGTACTCGACCGTGAACTCCTCCGAGAACGGGTCCGGGCCGAGGCGCGAGACGAGCGGGTGATGCTCTTCCTCGCCCGGCTCGTAGAGGTTGAAGTACCCCAGCCAGAGCCGGCTGAAGGCGAGGACGACGGGTTCTTCACCGTCCAGAAGACCACCGAACTCGACGACGGCGGTGTTCATGCGGTCAGGTTCGGTCCATTCACCGAGGCGCAGGACGCGGCCGGAGATCACGAGATGCACGAGGCCGACGACCTCCCCGAAGTCAAGGACGATGACCTTCCCACGACGCCCAGTCCCGACGAGCGTCCGGCCTGCGAGCCGTTTCGGGAAGTCCTCCATCGCCACGTTCGTAACGTCCGGGCGAAAGACCGCCGCTCTGAGGACGCGCCGGCCCCCGGCGAGGGCGAAGACGTCTTCGGAGATAACGGTCGTTTCGGGGAGTTCAGGCACTCGGGGCGGTGAGATCGAAGAGTCGGGAGATATAGCGGGCGACGCCGTCCTCGTAGACGTCCCCGGTTACGGCGTCGGCGGCCTCGCGAACGGCGGGGCTTATGCCACCGACGGCGACCCCGTGTCCGGCGAAACGGAGCAGGTCTATATCGTTCTCGCCATCGCCGAAGGCTATGACCTTCTCGGCCGGTATCTCCCAGGAATCGAGGAGCGCGCCGAGGGCGTGGGATTTTATCCCGCGCAGACCGCCGACCTCGACGTAGTGCGGGAGGCTGCGGGCGACGAAAAGATATTCGCAAAATGCCTCGCGGAGCGGCTCCAGCCAGCCCTCGACCTCGTCGGGTGGGGCGACGAGGGTTACTTTGATCGGGGTTTCGTCGTGCTCTTCGAGCCAGTCCGCCGGGGAGTCCACGACCTCTATCTCGTCGTTGAAGACGACCTGCTGCACGTCAGACTCTTCTACGAGATTGCCGGAGGAGATGAGCCAGCCGTCACCGAGGATGCGAGACATGATGCCCCGTTTCTCGGCCCAGCGCAGGACGGCGAGGGCGTCTTCCGGGTTCATGGTGTTCTTCAGGAGGGTGTCGCCGGAGATGGACCGGATCATGGCCCCTCCGTAGCAAATGAGCGGTTCGTCCTCTCCGAATCCGAGCTGCGCGGCGTGTTCTGCCGCACCTTCGTGCCTGCGTCCGGTCGCCAGCACGACCCTGACCCCGGCGGAACGCAGCCGCCCGAGTGCCTCGTGTGTAGCGGCGGTGATCACACCTTCGTAGCGCATGAGGGTTCCGTCGAGGTCGAAGGCGGCCAAGTCGTATGGAAAGTCGGCGGTCTTCCGCGCTCCGTTCCCGCTTTCGTTCGGCACAAGCCCGGACACTCTGAACCCCCTCGACACGTCTATCTATCCTGGCTGAGACGCCGGGATATTAACACGCCTCCGGGCTGCCTTCGGCTTCAGAATCGTTCGCGGGACGAAGGGGCGGAGCCGCACAGGGGATCACACTCATCCCGGTAAGCTCGCCCGATGCTGCGCCGGACCCTGGCCTCCCGGAGCGGGAACGTACCGGCCAGGTGCTCGTCGCAGAGGGCCTTCGCATTGGCCAGATGCCCGGACGCCGCCTCAGACGGCCCGACGCCTTCGAGCGGAAGCGGGATGCAGCCGAGTTCGTGTTCTATGTCGTCCTGCGCCCGCCGAAGACCCTGGCGAGTCGCAGGGTCGAGGTCCGGGCCTCTCAGGACCAGGAAATAGCGAACGTGGTCGTAGACGCGCACGAGGACGGAGCTGCGCCTCGAACGACCCCGGAAGCTCCCCTGTTCGATGAGCTTCCCCGAGCCGCGCCTCAGCCCGTTTCTCGCCGGGAAGATACGCCTGTAAATGTCGAAGACCACGGCCTCAAGATACACTCCTGCAAAGAGCCGCCCTGCGAACCAGTTCGCAATTACAGCGGGTTTCATAGAAATTGAGCCAAGCGATGGTAGCCGCAATGCATGAAGAAGCCGAGAGCGTCCTGGGAGCTGACCGCTGAGATCGCGTTGCCCAACGCCTCGATGAGTCCTTCGCGGGTGCGTGCCTGAGCTTTGCGCAAGAGGTTCTTTATCTTGGAAAACGCCTCCTCAATGGGGTTGAGATCCGGCGAGTAGGATGGCAAATACAGAAGCTCACAGCCCCGCTCTTCGATCAGTTCCCTGACCTTCTCGCCTTTGTGAGCCGAAAGGGGTGTACCCGTTCGGTTGTCCATCACTACAACCTGAGCGGGTCGCAGGCTCGGAGCCAGTATCCGCTCGATGTAAGTCTCGAAGATAATCTTCGTGGCTGCCCCTTCAACTGCCAGGCACTCTCCCATGCCCCTCGATGGACAGGCTCGCCAAAAGTGTCGTGTTGGGACCCCGGTTACGAGGTGCTTCAAGAAACACCCACTCGCCACGAAGCGAGTAGCCGTAGACGGGAGCCAGCGAAGTGTTGGACCCGCACTCGTCCACAAACACGAAGTCCCGCAAGTCGAGCCTCTTACAAACCAGAACCCTCCAAGCTGCCCTCAAGAACTCGTCGCGCTCACCCGCTTTCACGCCCCTTTTTTACGGGTGTTCT
>JBPCNU010000057.1:0-3390 GCA_051000975.1 Rubrobacter sp. | reverse complement strand
CCGCCGAGCTTCTCTGCAAGGTTTCGGGCGACTGCCACGGCAAGGGCGTCAGCGTGCACATCGCCGATGTAGGATCGGTGATGCTAGGCGCAAGCGGCATCGTCGCCGGGAGCATGGGCCTCGTCTGCGGCGCGGCCTGGGCATTCAAGCAGCGCAAGGAAGACCGCGTCGCCGTCTGCTTCTTCGGCGACGGGGCGGTTCAGGAGGGTATGTTCAGCGAAGCCCTGAACATGGCCGCCGTCTGGCAGCTCCCCGTAGTCTTTGTCTGCGAGAACAACCAGTACGCCATGAGCCTCTCTGTCAACCGGGGCTTTGCGAACGCCCGTATCTCAGAGAAGGCCGACGGCTACGGGATGCCGGGGGTTACCGTTGACGGGATGGAGCTAGTCGAGGTTCAGGAGGTCGCGAGGGAGGCCGTAGACCGCGCAAGAAGCGGTGGCGGGCCCGCGCTCATCGAGGCGAATACGTACCGCTACCTCGGACACTCAAAGAGCGACGCGAACCTGTACAGGACCAGGGACGAAATAAAGCAGTGGCGCGAGAAAGACCCCATCGGCCGCTTCGTGGAGCATCTGGAGAAGACCGGAGACCTCGAAGCCGGGGGTCTGAAGGCCGTTGAGGAGCGAGTCTACGCCGAGGTCGCAGAGGCCTTCGACTGGGCGATGAACGAGCCCGAACCCGAACCCGAATCCGCCCTGGAGGACGTGTATGCCTGAAGAGAACAGTAACGGAACTACGAACAAGACAAGAGAGATCACCTACCGCGAGGCCGTGCGCGAAGCTATGCAGCTTGCGATGCGTAAGGATGAATCGGTCTTTCTTATGGGCGAGGACGTCGGGGTGTACGGCGGGGCTTTCGGGGTGAGCCGGGGGATGGTCGAGGAGTTCGGCGACGAGCGCGTCGTGGACACCCCGCTATCTGAGGCCGGGTTTACGGGCCTCGGGGTCGGGGCGGCGCTTGTCGGGATGCGGCCGATCATCGAGGTGCAGTTCTCGGACTTCATCACCCACTGCATGGACCAGCTCGTAAACCAGGCCGCGAAGCTCCGCTACATGTTCGGCGGCGAGGCTCGCGTCCCGCTCGTCGTGCGCACTCCGGGCGGAGCCGGTACCGGCGCGGCGGCCCAGCACTCTCAGAGCCTGGAGGCGTGGTTTATCCACGTGCCGGGTTTGAAGGTCGTCATGCCCTCCACCCCGTACGACGCAAAGGGGATGTTACTGGCCGCCCTCGAAGACCCGAACCCCGTGATCTTCTACGAACACAAACTCCTCTACAACCAGAAGGGAAACGTCCCCGCAGGCGAATACACAGTCCCGCTCGGTGAGGCGCGCGTCTCCAGAGAGGGTGAAGACGTTACCATCGTAAGCGCAGGCTACGTCCACGGCTACGCCTTAGAGGCCGCCGAAGCCCTCGCCGCCGAAGGAATAGAGGCAGAGGTCGTTGACCTGAGATCTCTCTCGCCGATGGACGATGCTCGTGTTGCCAAGTCCATCGAGAAGAAGGGCCGGCTCGTCGTTGTGGAGGAGGATGTGAAGACCGCCGGGTGGGGGGCTGAACTGGTCTCCCGGGTAGTCGAGGGCGAGAGCTTCTACGCGCTCGACCGGGCACCGGCGAGGGTCGCCGGTGCGGATGTGCCGATCCCGTACAACAAGAACCTCGAAGCCCACATAAGGCCCTCTCCCGAGAAGGTCGTCGCCGCCGTGAAGTCGCTCGTGAACGAGAAAGTCGGGGTGTACTCCTAGATATGGCAACCGAGCTGACGGTCCCGACCCTCGGGATGGACATGACGGAGGCGACCATCGTACGGTGGCTCGTCTCAGAGGGTGATGAGGTAGAGAAGGGCGACCCCGTTCTAGAGATAGACACAGATAAGACATCGTTCGAGGTCGAGGCTCCTGAAACCGGCACCATCAGCAACCTCTTAGGAGATGAAGGCGAGACCTTAGAGGTCGGGACGCTCGTGGCCTACATCCTTGCTCCGGGTGAAGACGCCCCAGAACAACCCGCACCGGACGCTGAACCTTCTCCCGAACCCGAAGCACCAGAACCGATGGCGCCGGAACCGGAGACTTCGTCTGCTGCCTCCTCTTCGACTTCCTTGACCGGATCCCATTCCACAAACGGCGGCGTGGGATCGGGTGTTACCAACGGCAAAGGACTACGCGCCTCCCCGGCGGCGAGGCGGCTCGCTATGAAGCGTGGCGTAGAGTTGTCCGAGGTCAGAGGTTCCGGGCCGAACGGTCGGGTCTATCTCTCGGATGTGAAGGGCTTCGAGGCCGCTACCAGGGAGACGCCGAAGGAGACGTCGGGGTCCGAAACTTCGGGGTCCGAAACTTCGGGGTCCGGGCCGAAGCAGCCGAGGTCTACCTTGAGCCTCTCGGAGTCGGCGACGGCCGCGTCATCGCCATCCCGCTCGGAGAAGAGCGGAACTCGCAGGGAGGCCCTCTCTCAGGTGCGCCGGATCGGGGCGGAGAGGACTCAGCGGAGCTTCTCCGAGGTGCCGCACTTCTATCTCAGGCGCGACATGGACGTGGAAGGTCTCGTCGCGCTGCGTGCTCGCCTGAAGGAGAGGAGCGAGGTCGCGCCGTCTTTGAACGATCTCATCGCGTTTGCGGTGAGTCGCACGCTCCCGGGCCACCCTCGCCTGAACGCCCGCTACGACGACGGAGACCTCGTCGTCAGTGAGACCGTCAACCTCGGCATAGCTGCGGCTATCGAAAAGGGGCTTCTGGTTCCGGTGGTGAGGGATGCAGAGAAACTGAGGCTCAGGGAGCTTGCAGGGACTACAAAGGAACTGCTCGCAAAGGCCCGGGACGGCAAGCTCGCAAGGGATGAGCTCTCCGGGGGGACTTTCACCATCTCCAACCTCGGGATGATGGGGGTGGATTCGTTTGATGCGATCATAAACCAGCCCGAGGCGGCGATACTGGCCGTCGGGAGCTTGAGAACCACTCCGCTTTGGGACGGTGATTCGTGGGTTCCAAGAAGCACGATCTCGATGACGCTCTCAGTTGACCACCGCGTCGCTGACGGCGCAGATGGGGCACGCTTCCTCTCAGACCTCCAGAGCGGTCTCTCAAACTGGGAACTGCTTCTTTAGGATCCTACCCCCTGAAGAGCGTCTTCCTGCTCCGACCGATGTAGCATGAGTTTTCCGGGGGAGCCGATTTCCGGCGCGGCTTCGATATCGCCGACCGCCCAACGATCCCGGAGTTCATCGAGGTCGAGCACGATGAACTCCGGGGTGTCCTCCACCGCGTGATGGTCGACGGCTACCAAGACCTCCGTCCCGCCCCAACGTGGTTGATCTCGCTCACAGCCGCTCTAGAGCAGTTTGCAAAGTAAGTGAATAGCAGGGATGCTATGGAGTATGAACGCTTATTCGAAAG
>JBPCNU010000056.1:0-4662 GCA_051000975.1 Rubrobacter sp. | reverse complement strand
AAAGACGACCTGGCGCAGTTCCCGAAGGCCCGGCTCTTCGGCGTAGCGCAGGGCGAGCCCGATGCTCCCCCGCCCGAGCGCGGCGGCGACCTCCGGCTCAGCATTCCTACGGGCAGCGAGGAAGTCTACGATGAGCGGGCGCGGCACCCTATCGAACCGCACCGGCTGAGCACGGGAGACGATCGTCGGCATGACGCCCGAGAGCGAGGCCGAGAGCAGAACGAAGACGGTCTCACCGTCCGGTTCTTCGAGCGTCTTCAGGAGGGCGTTCGCGGCGGGCGCGTTGAAAGAGTTAGCGTCGAGGACGATGGTGCGCCGCGCCCCCTCGAACGGACGGCTAGAGGCCAGGCGCACGACCTCTCTGACCTGTGAGATCGTGGTGAACACCCCTTCCGGCTGGATCTCGGAGAGGTCGGGATGATTGCCATTACGCGCTCTTTTCTCCGCCGATTCGTTCCCACCGGAGACGAGCTTCGCCCCGAACATCCGGGCGACGGTGCGTTTCCCTACCCCGGAAGGCCCATGGAAGAGGTAAGCATGAGCGGTGCCGGAATCTACAGCGCGGGCGAGAAAGCGCAGGGCCGACTCGTTGCCGACGACGCCCTCGAACGGTGGAATGCCGGTCGCGCTCGATGCCATGCCCTTCCCTTCCGGTAAAGAAAAAAGACCTCAGGGGTCAAGTATAGCGTCTGTCAGCGACCTTCCCGACAGCCTCTGAGATAGTCGAGTATCTCTCCGGCGAGCCTCTTAGGCGGAAGGCTTGCATCCAAGACGATGATTCGCTCCGGCTCGGCCTTTGCGAGCTCTTCGAAGGCGACCTCGACTCGCGACATGAAATCTTCACCGGCTCGTTCGAGGCGATCCGGCTCCCCACGCGCGGCGGCCCGGCGTTCGCGCTCAGCCGTGTCGAGTCTCAGGTAAAAGGTCCGGTCCGGCATCGCACCACGCACGGCGAAGGAATTCAGCTTGCGGACGGCCGCAACCCCGAGACCCCGCCCAGCCCCCTGATAAGCGAGGCTTGAGTCGAGATAGCGTTCGCAGACCACGTTCTCCCCCGACTCCAGCCGAGGCAGGATGACGCGCCGGACATGATCCGCCCTGGAAGCCGCGTACAGATACGCCTCCGTCCAGTCGTCTATCTCCATCTCCGGGTCGAGGACGAGGCTTCGTATTCGCTCCCCGGCGACCGTACCGCCCGGTTCGCGGGTGAAGTACATCGGACGTTCGCTGTTCAGAAGGTCTTTCAGGTACTTCACGAGCGTGGATTTGCCGGAGAAGTCCAGCCCCTCGATGGTGACGAAGGTTCCACGCATTCCGGAACGTTACGCTGCGGCTCGGCGGCGGGCGTGGTTCCTTGCGGCTTCGACGTGAGCGCGGAAGAGGTCGGCGTGTTCGGAGCGAACGGAGCGCATCGCCTCGGCGTGCCACTGAACGCCAAGCAGCCACGCCTCGGAGAAATCGCGGGATTCGACGGCTTCTATGATGTCGTCCGGGGAATGTCCGGTGGCGCGGAGTCCTCCGGCGAGGTTCTTTATAGCCTGATGGTGGTAGGAGTTCGCCGGGGTGCTACAAGAAAGTATCTTCTCCGCTAACGAGGATGACTCCAAGTGCACCTCGTGGCGCGGCTCCCACTTATCATCGGTCTGACGGTGGCTCTCCATCGCAGCGTCTAGCTGGGTGGGGAGATCCTGATACAGAGTTCCACCGAGGGCTACGTTCAAGACCTGCATCCCCCGGCAGATGCCGAAGATCGGGATATCCCGGTTCAAGGCCTCTTCGATGAGGGCCATCTCGAACCTGTCTCTTTCCGGGAGGGTAACGTCGAGTTCGGGGAGCGCTTCCTCGCCGTAGTACTTCGGGTCGAGGTCGCTGCCGCCGGAGAGTAACAGCCCGTCGAGCGTCCCGATGAGCGCCCGGGCGTAGCCTTCGTAGCCGCCCGGCACGGCCACCGGTGGCAGCACCACCGGGATGCCCCCGGCCTCCGCAACCCCGGCCACGTAGTCGAGGTCGTTCCGAACATAGCGTCCGAGCGGTCGAGTTGCGACCGTCTCGGTGTCTTCTTTGAGCGTTGCGGTTACGCCGATGATCGGCGCGAAGTCGTTGAAGTTCAACTATCGTCACACTCCACGCAAGAGATAGAGTTCGGTGCGTTACAACGCAGGAGAATACCAGAGGCCGAAGAAGTGCAAAAGCCGGGCCACGAAGATTATCGTGACCCGGTTAACAACGGCTTCGGGTCAAGAAGCCGAGGCTTCGAGTTCCTTCTCACGCCCCGCAGAGTCGGTGGTCTTTCCGGTGGCGTCGGGGCTTTCGGCGGAGCCGTCGGAAGCCTTGGAGGCTTCGACCTCGGCCTTCTTCTTCGCCTCTTCCTCCTCGCGGGCTTTCTTCGCCTCCTCGGCGGCCTTCATCTGCTCCTGCTTCTTCGGGCATTCCATGTCGATACAGGTGATCCAGGGCCTGCGACCTCCCAGGACCTTGATCTCGGGACTCCCGCACGCCTCGCACGTCGTTCCCATCGGGATGATGGAGCCCTTCTGCGGCAGCGGATAGGTCACGGTGCAGTCCGGGTAGCCCCCGCAGCCGACGAACCGCTTGCGGGTCTTGCGGTTGCGCCGGATGATGAGGTTGTGGCCGCTCACCGAGCAGGTGCCGAGGGTCTCATCCACCCGGATGCCGCGCCACACGATATCCGAGAACTGCTCCTCGGAGCTGTCGAGGTGCTTGTAGACCGTGCGGAGGAGATCGCGGGACTCGTCCACGACCGCACGTTTGTCAGTCTTCCCTTCGGAGATATCGTCCATGCTCTGCTCAAGCTTCGCCGTCATCTCGTGCGAGGCGATCTCAGAGGCGAAGTCCTTTAGACCCTGCGCGACGCTGATGCCTTTTTCCGTCGGGATTATCGGGTCCGAGTGTACGTAACCCCGGTCGTACAGGTTCTGGATGATGTTCGGACGCGTCGCCTTCGTCCCGAGTCCGAGGTCCTCCATAACGGTCAGGAGGCGACCCTGTCCGTACCTGCCGGGGGGCTGAGTCTCCTTCGAGAGGATCTCCTTCTCGACAACCTTTACCTCGTCACCTTCATTGAGGTTCGGTATCTCCTCATCGGCGCGGCGGCTGTACGGATAGACCCCGAGCCAGCCCTCTTCGGTGATGACTGTCCCGCCCGTCGTAAGCGATTCGCCGCCGGAGTCGAAGTTCAGCGTCGTGCGAAGCGACTTCGAGGGCTCGGAGAGCGTGGCGAGGAACCGGCGCACGACGAGCTGATAGACCTTCCACTGATCGTCGCGTAGAGCGCTCTCCGAGACGTAGCCGGTCGGGTAGATCGGCGGATGGTCCGTCGTCTCTTTCTTGCCCCGCGTGGGCTTGAGTTCGTCTTTAGCGAGCAGCTCCGTCGCCGCCTGCCCAACGCCCTCGACGCCCTTCAGGAAGATCAGCACTTCGCGCAGGTCGATCGAGGGCGGATAGACCGTGTTGTCCGTCCTCGGGTACGAGACGTAACCGTCTGTATAGAGGTCTTCCGCGATGCGCGACGCCCGCGACGGGCTGAGACCGAGGCTCGCCGCCGCTGTCAAGAAGCTCGTCGTGTTGAACGGCGCGGGGGCGGGGCGGGTCGCGGCCTTCTGTTTCACCTCGACGACCTTCGCCGTCTCCTTCATGTTCGCGTAGGCGGCGTTGGCTTCGTCCTCGACCTTGAAGCGTCCGGTCCTGTGGGCGACCTCGAACGGGTCGCCGCCGTTCTTCAGGGTTGCTTCGATCTCCCAGTAAGGTTCCGGGATAAAGGCCCGACGTTCCAGTTCACGCTCGGCGATGACCACGAGCGTCGGGGACTGGACCCGCCCGACGGAGAGGAAGGCCGCACCGTAACGTTTCGTGGCGCGGGAGACCCAGCGAGTCAGGGTCGCGCCCCAGATCAAATCTATATCCTGCCGGGCCTCTCCGGCATCCGCCAGCGAGTTCGACACCTCCACCAGCTCGTCGAATGCCCGGTTGACCTCGCTCTTTGTAAGAGCGGAGAAGCGGCTGCGCTTCACGTTGTCTGCGAGGTCGGGGTTCGCCTCGAAGACGAGGGAGAGTGCCTCGACGCCGATGAGTTCGCCCTCGCGGTCGTAGTCTGTCGCGACGATGACCGAGCTTGCCTTCTTGGAGAGCGATTTTATAGCGTTGGCGACGCCCTTCTCGGAGACGGGTTTGAGGATCTCGGCGTCTATCAGGCTCGACGGCTCGACCTTCTGCCAATTGGAGTATTCTTCCGGGTATTCAGGGTTCAGGATGTGTCCCTTCAACCCTATAGAAACGGTCTCTTCACCTTTCCAGTCGAAGGTGTGGTGCGGTACGGCGCGGTGCTTGCCGTCCTTCACCTTCCCCTCGGCAAGGAAGTTCGCGATCTTCTTGGCTGCAATCGCCTTCTCGGAAATTATAATTTTCATATATCTATCCCTGTTTGTAGCGTATGTGTTTTTTGTGATCCCGGTATCAGCGGGCTGTGTTTCCCACCTTGAGGATACTTCGTCAGAGGACGGTGTGGGGATGACACCCTCCGGTCGGTTTTACCGAGGGCTACTTCATCAGCTTCATCGCGTCGGCTTCTTCGGTTCCTTTAGCAACTTCTTCCCCGACCTCACCTATTATATAACGCACGATCACGAGTCCGACGATACCCAC
>JBPCNU010000055.1:0-18212 GCA_051000975.1 Rubrobacter sp. | reverse complement strand
CTATAAGCCCGATTATTATCCAGACTATGATCGAACCAATGATCGGTCTTATTCACCTCTATTCCTTTTTTACTGTCTTACTGATATCTACAACCACTTCGACAATGCTCGTACCTCGACCGTTACATCTCTCCGGGACTATTCGAGGCCCTCTCAATGTTCGGCTCGGCACAATCTCTGGCTCTTTACCCGCAACTTTGTGCACTAAACCTCTTGTAGACTTTCCGGGGCTGCTCGCTCGGAGTCGAATACCTGCGTTCGTCAGGCGGCTTCGCAGGCTATCTGATGCGGTTCGAAGTCTGAAAACCGAGATAAACGAGCTTTGAACATAGACGGGAAGGTGATTTTTGGGGTGTGATCCGGTATAGGGTACTGAGCGAGAAGGTTTCGAGAGGTTTGCCGGGACGATTCACGGTTGTTTGCTCGGAGCGGTGGTAACTAACGGGGGACTTGGGCTGTCTAAAGAGATGACACTGAACGACGGCGCGCTGACACACCGGGCGCGGGCCGGGGAGCGCCGGGCGTTCGCCGAGCTCGTGGAGCGTCATCAGGAGGTGGTCTCCAAGGTCTGTTACGGGATTCTCGGCAACAGGCAGGACGCGGAAGACGCCGCGCAGGAGTCGTTCGTACGAGCCTACGAGCGTTTGGAGGGTTTCGAGGGACGCAGTTCGTTCAAGACCTGGATGACGAGGCTGGCGGTGAACACCAGCCTCAACGAGCGGTCGAAGAGGATTAGGGCTTCGCGGGAGATCCCACCTGAAGCGGTAACACCTAATCCCGGTGACGACCCCGAAGAGCGTGCCCGCGCTTCAGAGACCGCCGGGCAGATAAGAGAGGCATGGTTGCTGGTGAAGGAGAACCACAGAGCCGCGGTCGTACTCAAGGATCTCGAAGGGTACCCGTTCGCCGAGGTCGGGTAGATACTCGGAGGTTCAGAGGCCATAGCCGGTGGCTGGGCGCATCGTGGGATAAAGAAGCTCAAGGAGATACTCACCTGAGCGAACATGGAACAGACGGCATGAATCCAGACGGCATGGATCTCACCGAAGAGATGCTCTTCGCCCATGCGAGTGGCACCCTCGACGAGCGAGAGGCCCGGAATTTCGAGGGGCAGCTCGAACGTTCGTCTACCCTCCGGCAGGAGGCCGAACGTTACGAGCGGCTCGTCGTGCTGCTTCGAGCAGCGGCGGAAGAGGATGTGCGCGCTCCGCAGAAGCTCGCGGGAAAGATCAACCGTCAAGTGATGCTCAATGCGTACCTGAAGGCGGCGACCGGGTTGTTCGAGGGAGTGCTCGGGGCTTACGGGCGGGCCGTGCTTTACTACCTGAAGTAACTTCGAAGCAGCGAGAAGCAGTGAGATTTCAGAGAGCAGGAGGCCCGATGGGGGAGTTGCTGTCTACCTTGATACAGTATGTGCCGCGAGTCCTCGGCGCGCTGGCGATAGTCGTCTTCGGGCTTCTGCTCGCGGTGCTGGCCCGGCGCGGGACCACCTTCATACTCAAGCGGTTCAACTTCGACGAACTGTGCCGGAAGGCTGGAATCACCCGCCTTCTCGGAGAAGACTCCCAGCGTACCCCGACGAGTTTCATGGGGCAGATAGTCTTCTTCGGGGTCGTTATCTTCGCTGTCCTGGCCGCGCTCGGGCCGCTCGGTCTGGACTTCCTCGCCACGACCCTGAACCAGGTCATACTGTACGCCCCGAAGGTCATCACGGCTATCTTGATCCTCGTCCTCGGCACGTCGGCGGCGGGTATCGTCTCCGAGATGGTCGGACGCTGGCTGACGGGCGCGGGGGTCGGTAGCGCGAACGGCATCAAGAACTTCGTGCGGTTCGCCATGATCTTCCTCGTCGCTATCCTCGCTGCATCTGTGCTGGAGATAGACGTAACCATCCTTGTCGTCGTTACCATTGTCGGCCTCGGCGGCATCGCCCTGACCGCCGCTCTGGCTGTTGGCCTTGGGCTTCGTGGCCTATCATCGAACATCGCCGCCGGACGTTACATCTCGGAGGGAATAGAGGAGGGGGACGAAATCCGGATCGGCGACCTCTCCGGGGTGGTCGAAGAGGTCGGATACGCCATGACGAAACTCCGCGACGAAGACGGACGACTGCACCTCGTCCCGAACTCCCATTTCCTCGAAAACATCGTCGAGAAGGCCGAAGCCGCCCCCTGGACCGCCGAAGAAGATCGGTAAAGCGCGGGAAACACCTTGCAGATAAGCCCGAACATCAAGTACGTCCTGGTCATGATCTTTATCGCGGTGGTGCTGGCCGTCTCACTGAATGAAGCTGACTTGAGCCTCCCTATTGCAATTGGCATCTGGTCCTTCGTCGTCTTCGGGTTCGGTACGTACCTCTACTTCAGAATGCTCCGCTCCGGCCCCGGAGAGTGACAGCGGATTTTGGAAGGCAAACCTCTCTGAAAACCATGCCTCTCAGCACCCCGGTAACACGCTCCACTCATCAGTCAGTTGGCTCGTTTTAGGGGTAAAGGGAGTTGTGATGAAATAGTGCGTCTTGTCGGTTTGGCGCAGTCGTCTTCGCGTCGCTGGCGGTAGCTGCTGGAAAGTCGTCAGATATGCCTGTTGTGTCCGTCGAACCACCGGGGCGAGATCAGGCCTTACGAAGATTCCTTCACGCCATTCGACGGGTTCATCGCGAACGAGCGCGATTCACTGATTTTCCGGTGGGCCTCGCAGAATGCTCGCCCGCATCGGCTCCCACCAGTCCCAGATCCGCTCTTGAGAGAACCGGCCCATGCCGAGCATCGCCTCGGTCATGCGGATGACCTGCCCCATGAACTTCACGTCGTGGACTCGCAGGATGTTCGCCCCGCGCATTATGGAGAACGTCATCGCCGCCGCAGTCCCGGCCATCCGCTCGGCGGGCGGCAAACCACCCAGCGACTCTCCGATGAAGTCCTTGCGGCTTGCGGCGACCAGTATCGGCAACCCGAGCCGCTTCAGTTCCGGCAGGTTCCTCAGGAGTTCCAGGGAGTAGGGCGTATCCTTGTCGAAGTCTAGGCCGGGATCGATCATTATCTTCTCTCTCGCGACGCCGCCCGCGACCGCCCGCTGTACACAGGCTTCTAGGAACTCAGCGACCTCTTCGGTGATGTCGTCGTAGCTCCGAAAGTCGCGCCACACCCGGGGTGGCCCGGAGATGTGCATGACCATCAGGTGTGCGTCGGCGGCAGCGACTTCTTCTATCAGGCGCGGGTCCCGCAGGCCGGAGATATCGTTGATGATGTCGGCCCCGGCAGCGAGGGTTGCCTTCGCGACCTCCGGGAGGAAGGTGTCTATCGAGATCGGAGCCTCCGTCATCCGCCGCACTTCCGTGAGGAGCGGCATCACCCGCGCTGTCTCTTCCTCCGGTGGCAGGGGTTTCCCGGCTGCGGCCTTCACCCCGCCGATGTCTATGATGTCGGCCCCGCAGGCGATCATCTCCTTCGCCCGCGCCACGCCCTTCGTATCGCCGTAATACTTTCCCTTATCGAAGAACGAGTCCGGGGTGGCGTTGAGGATCGCCATAACCGCAACCTTCTCGGAGAAATCTATGCGAGCGCGTCCCGTATCCAGGACGAGGTTGGTTCCTTCGGACATACCCGTATTGTAGAGCGGTTTCTGCTGAGAGGGGTTAGAGAAAAGGGGGAGTAGGGAAACGCAACTCCTACTCCCTGTTGTTGCGGGTTGCTACGAGATAAACGGCTCGGTGAAGAAGACCAGCGCGAACAGCGCGGCGGCCCCCCAGAGGAGGGGGTGGATCTCCCGCACCTTGCCGTTGGCAAGCTTTATGAGTACATAGGAGATGAACCCGAACCCGATCCCGTACGCGATGTTGAACGTCAAAGGGAGCGTCAGGATGGTCAGGAAGGCCGGAATAGCCTCATCGTAGCGGTCCCACTCGATGTACCTGACCGCCGTCATCATCAAAAAGCCCACGACTACGAGCGCGGGTGCGGTCACGGGTGAGACGAAGATGTCCTCGCCCGCCGGGCCGGGTACGGGGACTGCGCCGCCGAAGACCCCGACGATCGGGGCGAACGGCAACGCCAGCAAGAACAACAACCCTACTACGACCGCCGTAAGGCCCGTGCGACCACCCTCTGCGACGCCCGAACCACTCTCTATGTAACTCGTAACGGACGATGCGCCAGCCGCCCCGCCACCGACCGCCGAGACCGAGTCGACGAGCAGGATGCGCTTGAGGCCCGGGGGACGACCATTCTCGTCCAGGAGTTTGCCCTCCTGCCCGACCGCTATCACCGTCCCCATCGAGTCGAAGAAGTCCGTCATGAACAGGGCGAAGATCACCGGGACGAGCGTCAGTTGCAGGACATCCGGGATGGCGAGGACGCCGCCGCCGATCGTCGAGGTGTCGAAGTCGAAGCTCACGACGCTCGTCGGGAGGGGTATCACGCCCGAGATCATCCCTATCAACCCCGTCAGTACGATCCCGATGAGCAAGCCGCCCGGCATCTCCCTTGCGACCAGCACGAGCGTCAGGATGAGGCCGACCCCCGCGAGCAGCACCGGACCTTGAGTGAAGTCCCCGAGGGCGAGATAAGTCGCCGGATCCTGCACAACGATACCGCCGTTCTTCAGGCCGATGAAAGCGATGAAGAGTCCGATGCCGACCGCTATGGCGAACTTCAGGGACATCGGGATAGCGTTCATCACGGCTTCGCGGAGGTTCGTCAGCACGAGCAGCGTTACCAGAAGACCCTCGAGGATCACGACCGCCATCGCCTGCTGCCACGAAAGCCCGAGGCCGAGGATCAAGGTAAACGCCACCACCGCGTTCAACCCGAGCCCCGATGCCAGAGCGAGCGGGAAGTTCGCCACCAGCCCCATTGCGATACAGGCCGCACCTGCGGCGACGCACGTCGCGAAGAAGACCCCGGAGATAGGCAGACCGGTTCCCTCGGTCGCAAGGATGGAGGGGTTCACAAAGATGATGTAAGCCATCGTCATGAACGTCGTCAGTCCGGCGATGACCTCCGTGCGAAAGTTCGTGCCGCGCTCGGAGAACCTGAAGAAAGCCGCCAAGTGTCGCTCCTGGTCTGTAGGGGGCAAATGTCGGGAGCAATATAGCAGCGGCTCATGCCAGCGGTCCATTGGCCGTTTGTACAGCTTCGTCCTAGAGTTCGGCGCGTTTGAAGCGTCGGAGGGCGAGGAAGACGAACAGCGCGCTCCAGAGCGCGGTCGCTGGGATCGAGATCAGGCCATAAGTCGGGATGTAGCCTTCGGTTACGAGGTAGAAGCCGGACTGGAAGAAGAGCCAGGGGAACGCCGCCGTCAGCCACGGCGCGTAGTTGGCGATCATGAACCCCGCGACCATGAACCCGAAGACGCACCCAGCAAGTGGCCCCCGGCTCTCGAAGACCGTGCCGAGGAATAGCGACAGAGACAGGTAAAAGAAAAGCCCCAGAGCCAGTATCCCGAACCCTCCTAGGAAGGGCAGCGGCGGCTGCGGCGCGGTTGAGATGATTATCGAGAGTACGTAGAAGACAAGACCGGGGAAGACGAGCGTAACCGTCAGGAGCCACCGGAAGTTAACCGCCAGCTTCGCCAGTATGAAAGCCCGGCGGGAGGCGGGTTTCGAGAGAACCCAGGCCGCCGTGCCGAGTTGCTTCTCGCCGATAATCGCCCCCTGGGTCTTTGCGACCACGGCGATGACCGAAGCGACGGAACCAAGCACGAAGAACATCAGCGCACCCGCATCGTTGATGTCCTTCGGGGTGTAAGTAGGCTCCATCTCACCCCGGATAAAGGCTATCGCGGCGGAGATCAGGGCGACTATCAACATCCAGATCGCCCCGTGAGCCAGAATGGATGGTCCCCGCGTCCACTCACCGTTCTCCTTGCCGATGAGGTTCCGAAGACCGCTGAGTGGACCGTCCACGGGCTGTAGAGCTTCCTGCTCTCCGTCCTCCTGCGGCAAGACCTCGTGTGCACCAGCGTCGGCGGCGGAGCGTCTCGTCTTCATCTCTCACCTTCGATGAGACCGAAGAAGGCTTCTTCGAGGTTCTGCTTCTTCCGGCCGAAGCCTGTGACCTGTACGCCACGATGATCCAAGACCAGCCGCAGCAATTCCTTCTCCGCCGTCTTCTCGTCGTTCGTTCCGACGATCCAGTTCCTCTCTCCTTCGAGACCCCGTGACTCTTCGAGCGAGGACACCCAGCCCCGCAGGCGGATGGTCTCTTTCGCATCCTGAAAGTCTTTCTCGGAGTCGGCCTTCACGGTGAGTTCGTAGACCGCGACCTCGGAATCCCCCGCCGCGAGGAGTTCGTCTATCGGGGCGTGGGCGAGGAGGTTACCGTTCTGGAGGATCGCAACCGAGTCGGAGACCCGCTGTACGTCGTCGAGGATGTGAGTCGAGTAGAAGATCGTCGCCCCGCGTTCGTCGCGGAGCCTTTCCATAATCTCCAGCACATCCCGGCGTCCCATCGGGTCCAGAGAGGCGGCTGGTTCGTCTAGGATCAGGAGGTCGGGGTCGTTAATCTGGGCCTGCGCCAGCCCGAGCCGCTGCCGCTCTCCGCCCGAGAACCCTCGTATCCTCCGGTCCGCCCGATCCGCGAGCCCGACGAGAACCAGCGATTCCTCTACCCGCCGCTCGATGGCAGTTTCCGGCCCGGAGTAGAAGAACCGCGCTGCGAACCGGAGCGTTTCGCGGGCGGTCATGTGTCCGTAGTAACGTGGGTCCTGCGCCAGATAACCGACCCTGCGACGGATCTCGAAGTCTTCCGTTGCGATATTCTTGCCGAAGACTTCCCCCGACCCGGAAGTCGGACGAGCCAGCCCGAGAAGCAGCTTCATAGTCGTGGACTTGCCCGCACCGTTCGGACCGAGAAAGCCGAAGATGGAGTTCTCCAGAACGCTCAGATCGAGAGACTTCAGAGCTACCACCCGACCGTAGATTTTCGTCAGCCCCCTAGTCTCGATGACGACGGTGCCGGGCGTTTCGTGGACCCTGCTCTCCAGGTTCTGTCTTTGGTCTCTGGTATCCATATCTCTGTCAGGAGTATAGCCGGGGCCGAACTCGGCGGGCTGTGAACCGTTTACTGGATAGAGGGCGTCCCGGCCCTGGTCCATCGGGGCGGCAACAGGTTAAAATCGCTGACCAGTGATGCGAGGTAGAAAGTTCTTCGGTAAAGAACCGCGCCGGGTCCCAGACCCGGGGCAGCGCGTGCGTCTGCTCGGGCAGGACGAGCAGTGGCGCACGGGATTCAGGGCTATCTCCGGCCCTCGCAGCGATGATTCCTACCGCCTCGTGGTCTGGGTCGCAGAGGAAGAGGAGTGGGAAACGGCCACCCTGAAACGCCGTCGTCCCGTCGGCATGGCATGGCCCCTGGACAGGATAGAGCCCCTCGAAGAGTAGAGCGAGCAAAGCATTCCAACCCTGCCAGCCTGCTAGCCGAAGGGTTGGTTTCGTTTCCAGAGGAGCCAGCCGAGAGAGGCCAGCCACACGACGACGACGACCGTGTAAGTCGGGAAGAGGGTCCGGTAAGCCTCGGGGGTCTCGCCGACCTCGATAACCGGGACGCTTCTATCCTGAGGGAGGCCGGCCCTTTCGAGGCCCGCCTGCGTGGTAGCGTGGAAGATCACCGTCCCGACCGTTGACAGGCTGCCCTCCCAGACTCTCTGGTCGCCTTCGATCTCGTAGAAGTTCGGCAGCGAATTGCCCGTCTGGATGAGCAGGTTGTCTCCGGTTTCCTGTAGTCGAAAGTAGAAGTACGGGACGCTGTAGCGGGCGGAGATGCCAACACCGGACTCTTCCGTCCCGACGTTCTCGGGCGTGATGCCTTCTCCTGGGGCTGCGGTCCCGATGATCCTCATGTAGTCGCCGATCTCCGCACCCGCCGGCAGCTCGCCGTTGTTGATCTGCTCCGTGGTGACCTCGATCGGGTTGACTTCCAGCCCGTAGGAGAATTGATCCGCGATGAGCGAAGTTCCGAAGGTGAAGACGATGACCATTGACAGTCGTACGAGGAACCATACGTTCCGGGTCATCCAGGTCCTGAGGCCTGGCATCCGGTGCGCTTCTTCCCGAAAATCGTCCTCCGAAGGTCTCTCTCTTATCTGTCGGGACGTCATTTAGCGCAGTTTAACCGAGGTTCTGAGGCTCGGCAGGGGGTAGTTTTCACAATGCGAGTCCGGGAGGCGGCCAAACAAAGCACGGAGTATGAGAGAGTGTAAAAGATATGCCCGCAGCCGGTTCGGACATCGCCCTAGACTATCCTAGTATGGCCGCCCGCGATTCGGTATGCTGTGCAGGCTAGATCAGAGGGTTTCAGGAAATTCGGAGGAGAAACATGATCTCTGCGGAGGTAGTCGTTTGACGCAAGAGAGGAGTGTGCCGGGGCAATCCGAACAGGAGAACTCCGGTTACACCGTCGTAGGGGTAATAGATGATGGAGCGGACCTCAACCACGCCGTGCGCGAGATCCGCAGCCTCGGCATTGGTCGAGACGACCTGACCGTCATTCTAAAGCGCAAGGAGCAAGACGCCCCGGAGCCGTTCCCGGACGGAACCCGCTACATCATCATCCCGAACGACCGTCGCGGCCTCGAAGTGGTTATAGGGTTCGCCATTGCGTTCATAGTCGTCGGGCTGTTCTTCATCATCACGACCCCCGCTATCGGGATACCGACCTTTATGGTCTTCGCGTCGCTGGCGGCCATTCTTCTGGCGGGAGCCTTCTCTCGCGTCGGGGTGGAGCCGATAATGACCGAGATGGCCGCCCCGAGGGAAGAGGCCTCCTCCTGGAACGAAGAATTCGAGGTCGGGCGGGTCTTGATCTTCGCGAACACCACCGATCGAACGATACTTCGGCCTCTGCGGGAGATACTCCAGAAGAGCGGGGCCACCTACTATCTGGTGAACAAACGGCTCGAACCACGAGCTATCCACGAGGCGACGCTCTACAGAGCGAGAGAGAATGACAGCAGCGGCGGGGCTGAGGCTTCGGCGCGGGGCAACGGCTGAGTCGGAACGACGAGACAGGGTTAGTTAGGAGTTAGGTAGTGGTCGCAGAGATAATCTTGAAGCTCCCCCTGGTGTTGCTTCAAACCATCGCTCAGGTGGACCTTTCGAACGCCCTCTCGGAGTTCGGAGGCGCAAGGGCGGTAACGGGTGGGTCCATGTTGATCCACATGTTCTTCGCCCAGATCTTCGTCGGGTTCGCCATCGCGGCCCCGGTACTTCAGGCCTGGGGCGCACGCACGGGCAGCCCGCGCATGGATCGCCTGGCTCATTCCATGGTGCGCTTCAATGTCCTGACCTTCTCGACCGGCGCGACGTTCGCAGTGTTGTTCCTGGTGCTGCTCGTGGGGCTTTATCCGCAGATAACGGCCTCGCTCTTCACCAACTTCTTCTACCTCATCGCGTTCGCCATGCTCTCGATGATCTTGGCTCTGTGGGGGATGTACACCTACTACTACAAGTGGGATCGCTACGCGGTCCTGAAGAAGAATCGTCACATCGCGATCGGTTTCACGATGGGGCTTTTCATCTGGGTCTGGGTGGTCATCATGACCGGCATAGACACCTACATGGTGAGCGGCGGCGGGGCGCAGGGGCGGCCTATCACGGGCGGCAACATCGAGGCCTTCGGAGCTTCGCTGGGGCAGATCTTCAACCCGATGTTCGTGGAGGTGGTTCTTCACCGGACTTTCGCGAACCTCTCGTGGCCGGCCTTCGCGCTCGCGGCCTGGGCCTCGATCATGTACATGCGGTCCAAGAGTACCGAGGACAAATCTTTCTACGACTGGACGACCTCGGTGGGGCTTACCTGGGGTGTCGGGTTCCTGATGCTGCAGCCGATAGTGGGTTACTTCATCGTCTACTCGATGAAGCTCTCCGTACCGACCGATCCGGCTTCAGGCTCGGCGGCGGGTGGAGCCTACGAGCGTCTGACACAGGGCGAAACCTCGAACCTTCTTTACATAAACCTGCTTATCGTGGTCGTAATGTTCGTGCTGTCGGCGGTGGCGATGTATCTCGGAGCGGAGCGGCACCCGGATCAAGCCAGCCGCGTCCCGATCCGGTTCTTCGGCCTCGTTGCGGCGGTGGCGGGAATCTATGCGATCTCCCCGCTGGCCGACTTCCCGGTCTACTATTTCCGGTACATCGCGCTACTGATAATGGTGCTGGCGACGCTCGGGGCGTTCATCACTTATATGAGGGGCAGATTGCGCTTCAAATACGGTAGTCCGGGGACCATGTACCGGGTTGTGCTGATGGCTCTGGGGGTCTTTGCGGCGGTCGTCGCGCTCAACATGGGCTTCATGAAGTCGAACTCTAGGGTTCCTTTCACAGTATATAATCAGCCGGACTATACGATAGAAGATAATCCTGTTCCTCCGGCGAGCTTCGGGAACTGAAGCGCGGTGGGTACGCAACGAGATTAGACGAGAAGTAAAGAAGATCTCCCGGTAAGAGTCTAGAAGGGGAACCGCAGGGTGGCAGAGTTACAGAAAGATCGCATGACCCGCACCGACTTCCTGGCCCTCGGGGTTACGGGGACCATCATGGGGGCGATAATCACAGTTCCGGCAGCTGCGTTCCTGCTGGAGCCGGTCATAAACGTAGGCGTCCTCGGTCAGACGGACGTCGAGGCGGGCTGGCAGGAGGTCGGACCGGTCTCCGAAGTGACGACCAAGGAACCATCAAGCTTCATAGTGGAGTTCCCGATAGACCAGATCTACGGCGAGCAGCGCGTACAGGAGGCCGACCCGGCGTCGCCCCGTTCTACGGAGCGGTTTACCTTGAGGCACGCGGTCTGGCTCTCGTGGAAGGCTCCTATAGAGGAGCAGGGTCGCCTGGGCAACTCGGGGAATGTCATCGGGGTGCCGGAGCGTCCATCGTTTCTCGACAACAAGAGCGAAGGCTTCACGCAGGACGAGATCCGCGAGGTCGAAGAGAGCGTAAACGTCCTCAACAACTCGTGTGCTCATCTGGGTTGTCCGGTGCGGTGGATCACGAACGTGGATGGCGAAGGTGAGTTCCTCTGTCCGTGTCACGGTGGCATCTACGACATCAACGGCAACTGGTACGGTGGACCGCCGCCGAGAGGAATGTACCGGTACGAACAATACGAGGTCCGGGAGAACGGCAGACTATATATAAGGCACGGCTTCGATATAGAGCAGGGTATCCCTGGGATCAGCGAGACCGAGCCGTATGTGGTCTAGTTTCCCAAAGTTTCCAAAGATCCGGGAGGGTGGCGAACAATGATTGGCAGGCTGAGATCCCAGGGGATGGAACTGGGTAAGTACCTCGTAGACTGGACCGAGGAGCGGACCGGGGTAGTTACGCTCACGGAACACTTCCTCTACGAGCCGGTTCCTAAGCGTGGAGCATGGCTCTACACTCTGGGGAGCGCGACGCTCTTTCTGATAGTGCTGCAGTTCCTTACGGGCATCTTGCTGCTCTTCTACTACGTCCCGACGGTGGACCACGCCTGGAACTCGGTCTACTACATAATGAACGGTGCTTACTTCGGGGTTCTCATCCGGGGTATCCACTACTGGTCGGCCAACTTCTTGCTCGCGGTGATCGGGCTTCACATGGCCAGGACGTTCTTCAGCGGTTCCTACAAAGCACCGAGGGAGATGAACTGGATCGTCGGCGTGGTTCTGCTGCTTCTGGTCGTGGGGCTTGCGTTCACCGGATACCTCCTGCGCTGGGACCAGGACGGGTTCTGGGCCTCGGTCGTGGGGATCAAGATAGGCTCCTGGTCACCGCTCATCGGGCCGTACATCGTGCAGTTCCTGCTCGGTGGCGACGTTGTTGGACCTGCGACGCTCACCCGATTCTTCGCCATTCACGTCTGGCTGCTTCCGGCGGCGATAGCACCCTTCATCGGCATCCACCTGTTCCTGCTGAGAAGGCACGGAGAATTCGGTAACGAGTTTGAGTACACGGACAGGATCTCCAAGATGCACGAGCGCCAGCGGGAAGACACCTACACCAGCTACGAGATGGACGAGCTGGACGGAGAGCAGGATACCGCCATCGAAGACGGGAGCGACCAGCAGAGCAACGGTAGCAACGGCGACGGTCAGCGCGAGAACGGGCGTAACTAGTTCCGGTCATGAGGGGCTTGAGTAAGCGCGTTTACCGAGGGTGGCGGTCCACAAAGGGTAATATGATCCTACTAAAGCGAACCTCCGTTTTGGAACCGGATGGGAGAGGAAGAACATGACGGACGTACAGAAAGATTTCTCACAGGGCAGGGCGGCCCCGGCCAAGCCGAAGGACGCTGAGGTGATAACCGAGGAGAACGTCTTCGACCGTCCGGATGAAACGATGGGGTTCTTCCCCGGCCAGATCGTTCGCGATGCTGTTGTTTCGTGTCTGCTTCTCGTGGCCTGCGCGGTGCTCTCCTATGCTGCCCCGGCACCGTTATCGGGTCCGGCTGATCCGGCTACCGTAGACTACGTGCCGAGGCCGGAATGGTTCTTCTTCTTCTACGAGCAGATGCTCATGTTTTTCCCCGGTTACGCGCTCATAGCCTTCGGGGCGGTCGTGATACCGGGGGTCTTCGTGGGCCTCTTGTTCGCGCTTCCCTGGCTTGATAGGACTCCGGTCTACAGTCCGGTCAGGCGTCCGTTCATGACGATAATAGGGGTGCTCGTTATCGTTATCGTACTGCTCAACATGCTGCTGGCGGTCAGTCGGATCATGAACTTCCCGGGCCAGTAAGAGCGATGACCATATTCACTACAGAAAATAGATCAGGGGGTGACGTATGCCGATAGGAAACCTCGATATTCCGGTTATCGGCAAGAACGTAACGATAGCTGCGCTGGTGCAGACGCATATTCTGTTCGCCGCCTTCATCATCGGCGCGGTCTTGATAGCCGCGACGAGCGAGTACCTCGGCATGGTCACGAAGCAGCCCCGCTACGAGCGGTTTGCAAGGAACCTCGCCCGTTTCGTGGTGCTCCTGTTCGCCTCCGGTGCAGCGCTGGCTATTACATTCGTTATTGCCCTTATCACCCTCTTTCCCGTCTTCTTCTCTTACTTGCAGAATGTATTCTTCTGGGTATTCCTGGTCGAAGCATTCATGTTCCTAGGGCAGATCATCATCGTCTATGCCTGGTACAACGTCTGGGATAAGCTGGCCTACCGAAAGTCATTGCACATAGTCTTTGGTTTCGTAGCTGGTTTCATGGGTTTGATGGCCATGACGATGATCGACGCGGTGGCCTCGTTCATGCTTACACCTTCTGAATCGAGCGTCTCCGATACGGGCAGTACGTTTTTGAACCAGACTATGGTCCCGCTGAACATGCATCGTTTCGTGGGTAACTTCGGTTATGCCGGGTTCCTGATAGCTGGTTGGGCGGCGTGGCGTTACCTCCGCACGACGCGCGACGATGACCGGGAATACTACGACTGGATGGGTCACTTCGGGCTTCTGTGGGGCTTTGGATTTACGATGATGCAGCCGGTTTTTGGTTACGGGTATCTCAAGGGTATCCGCGAGTCCGCTCCGTCGGCGTTCAATACGATCATGCTCGGCGACAAGGCGTGGGTCTTCAACTTGCTCATGGTCTGGCTGGCGATAATGGGTATCGCCGGGACTGCCTACTTCGTCCACAAGCTGCGCTTTACCGTCAAGCCGATGCCCTTCCTGAGGAAGCTGGCGGTAGGCGGACTAGCCTTCACGGCACTATTCTCGATTTTGAACGTCATACCGTCCAACGCAAGCCTCATACCGCAGATAGGCCTTGTTTTCGCGAACGGGCAGGATACCGGCATCCCGCTCGGTTCGATGTACCCGTGGAAGTACATAGGCTTGATCGGCTTGATGCTCGTCGCATTCTTCGTGCTTGCTCTGTATCTCAAGGCGACGGCGACCGGGTTCCGGTGGGGCAATGCCAGTCGGTGGAGTCAGTATGCACTGATGATTTGCGCGGTGACGGTGGTGTTTACCATGATCACGATGGGCTACACTCGCGAAACGGCGCGGCGTGTTGATAATGAGCCGGGCTACCTCATCTACAACTGCGTTACGCTCGATCAGCGTCTCACACCCGAGAGCTGTCCGGTCGAGGGGTTGGCAGGTGAGGGCCGATGATCGAGGTTTTGACGCTCGCTTTGGCTGAGGCTGGTTCTGACCCCGGGTCTGCCCAGGGGGTATTCAGGTTCTTCGCCGCGCTGGTGCTGATCCTCGTAACCTACATCTCCGCGTGGGGCTTCACGTACTGGATCAGCAAGGACGAGTAACTCCAAAGAGAGAAACCACAATACTTTCACCGGGGGGCTTTCGCCCCCTTTTTCATGCCCGCTGTTCGATACCGTCGAACAGCGATAGTTCTGTTAGGGTTATCGTCGTCATGAGGCTTGAAGCCGTCTGAGGTCGTATCCTCGGCGAGCTACAGAAAAGGAGAGGGACTTGCCGGAGATAGCACTTTTCCCGCTTAACGTGGTTCTCATGCCGGGTGCGCCGTTGCCACTCCACATCTTCGAGGAGCGTTACAGGCAGATGATAGACGAATGTCTGGAGAACGAGACCGAGTTCGGGATGGTATTTGCAGACGAAAAAGGAACGCGTGGGATCGGGTGCACGGCGAAGGTCGTCGAGTTGGCCGAGCGTTACGAGGACGGTCGGATGCTCGTACTGACCGAAGGAAGACGCCGGTTTCGGCTGGGCGACATTCACTCCGACCGGGCTGCATATCTGGTCGGAGAGATCGAGTTCATCGAGGAGGATAAGTTGCCGCCGGAGATGGCCCCTCTCGCCGAGGAGTGCGTGGCCTTGCTTGAAAGGGTCGTGGAGGCGGCTACGGAGGGGTCGGCGGCGATAGAGATCGAGCCGCCTTACCGTAACCTGGCTTTCGCGATAGCCGGCAGGATAGACTTCGGGGCCGAAACCCGGCAGCAAATACTGGAGCTGCCGAACGAGCGTGAGAGGCTGGAGGTCGTACGCAGCCTGTTGCAGCAGGCTGCAGAGAGGCTCGAATCCCAAAGGAGCGCGCAGGAGAAGTCCCGGACCAACGGTCACCTCAGAAAAGACTGGAAGCCCGGAGAGACCCCGAACTAGGACGGACGACAGGAAAAGAAAGTTCCGGTCAGCCGGGGAGGCGTTGGTCTTCGGGGATCAGGCCGCGAATGCGACGGAGGTTTGCCTGGTCTACTTTCGAGATCAGCGGCTCCGAGGCGAGGCTTTCTTCCCCGGCCGCTCCCTTGATACGCTCCGTGAGGTTCTCTTCGACCAGCCAGGACATAGAGGGCAGAACCCCGGCCTTGATTCTGAGCCTCACACGCCCGTCATCTTCTTCGGTCTGCCCCACGAGGTGGGGCGGTGTCACGTAAAGTTCTGCGGATTCATTGAGGGAGTTCTTTACCCTGTCTGCCGCCTCGCGGTCGCGGAGTTGTATCTCTACGTTGTATCGTTGCTGGCCGGAGACGTAGTTCGTGACGCCTGTAACCGCCCCGTTTGGTATAAAGACCAGCTCGCCGGAGAGGGTCCGGATCTTCGTCATGCGTAACCCGAGTTCCTCTACTACTCCGGCTGAAGCCTGCGGCTGAACCTCGATGAAGTCTCCAACGGAATATTGCCCCTCAAAGATGATAGAGAACCCGGCGATTATGTCTCTGAGGAAGCTCTGCGCCCCGAAGCCGACGATGGCGGCGAGGACCGTCGCGCCCGTCGCGGCGGGGAGGAGATTCTGGGTGAAGATCGAGACAACGACCAGCACCGCTACTATGAAGACGATATAGCGCAGGGCGTTTCTTATGAGCGTGATCGCGGTGTCCTGCCGCTTGACACGGGCGATCATTTCATTGTCCCAGGTGCCGTTCTCGCGCCTGCGCCACCTGAGGATGCGTGGGATTCCGTGTGTGATCAACCGATAAGCGAAGATGAGAGCGAATATGACGGCCACCGAGGCGACGACCCGCCCCAGAAATTGCGGGTCCGTAAGGGCGCCGATGGTGCGATTGTAGAGGTCGGTGGTGCTGGAGAAGAGGTCTACGAGCGGGCGGGAACCTTCCTCTGCGACCTGCCCGGCCTGGTTCGCGAGGCCGGTCGTCTCTTCTCTTGCGGTGGTCTGCTGAAGGGTCATAGCGTAGGTCGAGTGCTCAACCCTCGGCGTGGCGTTCGAGGGCGAGTGAGATCAAGCGATCCAGCAGATCAGCGTAGGCCAGCCCGCTGGACTCCCAGAGCTTTGCGTAGACGCTCGTCTCGGTGAAGCCGGGGATGGTGTTGACCTCGTTCAGAAACAGCTCGCCGGTCTCTCGCTCGACGAAGAAGTCTATGCGCGACATCCCCGCCGCGTCCACCGCCGTGAATGCTTCCTTCGCGACGCTGGCGATCTCGGTCGCCGTTTCGCCCGGTATCTCGGCCGGAACGACGAGCTTCATCCCGCTCTCGCCGTACTTGGCTTCGTAGTCGTAGAAGCCCTCCGAGGCAAGGAGGATCTCACCGGGCAGCGAGACCTCCGGCTCGTCGT
The DNA here is from genome assembly GCA_051000975.1 of Rubrobacter sp. Classification (GTDB taxonomy): domain Bacteria; phylum Actinomycetota; class Rubrobacteria; order Rubrobacterales; family Rubrobacteraceae; genus Rubrobacter. The sequence goes on along the minus strand of JBPCNU010000055.1, from coordinate 1,745 downwards.
TTCCCAGCACCGAGACCTCGACCTCGCGGGCATCCACGAACTGCTCCACGATGACCCGCCGGTCGTGAGTAAAAGCCTCTTCGAGCGCTTTGATCAGCGTCTCCCGATCGTCGGCGCGGTTGATTCCGACGCTGGAGCCGAGGTTCGATGGCTTGACGAAGCACGGGAAGCCGAGCGCGGCTTCAACCGAACCGAGGCTGTTCTCCCGGTTTTTGGCCCACTCCCGGCGCGTCAGCCCGACCCACCCGACCTGTGGAAGCCCGTGCTGAGCGAAGACTTTCTTCATCGTGATCTTATCCATCGAAACCGCGCTGCCAAGCACCCCCGACCCGACGTAGGGCACCCCGGCCATCTCCAGAAAACCCTGCATTCTGCCGTCTTCTCCGAACGGACCGTGCATCACCGGGAAGACGACATCAGCCGGTCCGAGGTTCTTCGGCAGGGTCTCGGAGACCACGGGGGCAGCAACAACGGAGGAAGAGGAAGCCTCGTTCGCTCTCTCTGTAAGCTCTCCATTCGTCGGATCCGAGAGTTCTTTCATCGGGTCGGCTGAAGAGAGCCAGCGGCCTTCCTTCGTTATGCCAACGGGGACGACCTCGTGGCGACCGTCAGATTCGAGGGCCGCCATTACCGCCTGCGCCGAGGCCAGCGAGACCTCATGTTCGCCGCTCTTGCCGCCGAAGATGACCACTACCCTCGCCAAAACGTCTCCTTTTATCGAAGTTCGCGCCTCTTGGTCTACGCTTTGAGACCGAGTTCTTCTTCTCTTTCCTTGAGGGCCTGCCCCACGAATTCTATGTGTTCGTTCAGGTCCACTCCGAGGTCTTCCGCGCCGTTTATGATGTCGTCCCGGTTCACACCTGAAGCAAAGGACTTCTGCTTCATCTTCTTCCTCACGCTCTTCGCCGTCAGGCCGTTGAGGCGTTCAGGACGCATCAGAGCTACGGCCATGACGAAGCCGGAGAGTTCGTCAACGGCGTAAAGTGTCTTGGCGAGCTTCGACTCACGCGGAACATCGAGGTAGTCGGCGTGTCCGAGGATGGCTACGCGCACGTCCTCGGGGTAGCCGAGTTTCTCGAGTTCCCGGACTCCGACCTGCGGGTGTTCGGCGGGGGTGGGGTGCTTCTCGTAGTCCATGTCGTGGAGAATACCGGTTACGGCCCATTTCTCCTCATCTTCGCCGAAGTGCCGGGCGTAGGCCCGCATCGAGGTCTCGACAGCGAGCATATGTCGCCGGAGGGATTCGCTCTCGGTCCACTCGCACATAAGGTTCCACGCAGACTCGCGGTTCATTCAGTCCCTTCTGGTTCCTGGCGATCTCATCAGCATCCAGGCTATTCTACCTGTACCGACGCGAGCTTTCGTCCGGGAGCTACCCACCCTGAGTCGGTGGGTTATACGACACGGAGACCTCGCCTCCGGAGCCTGTCTGCTGGACTGAGCGCGTCTGACCGTCGGAGGTCAGGACAACCCTGAGTTGCCCGGCCATCTGACCCGTTTTCCCTATACGACACGAAAGCTCCGAGCCTTCGGTGTCTATAACGAATCGTCCCGGAACCTGCCCCTCTACGGTCCTGCGCCTGCCCTCGAAGTCGCAGCTCCCACCGAAACGGACTCCTTTTCGACCCTCCAGACGAAGCGTAACGAGGTACGGGTCGAGGCCGCCGGTATTTTCCAGCTCAGAGGTCGTACCCTCCGGAACTGAGTAGGCCGTCGTTACCGCGCTCTCGCCGGTGGTCTCGGCT
>JBPCNU010000054.1:0-4782 GCA_051000975.1 Rubrobacter sp. | reverse complement strand
CTTCCAACTCGTCCTCCCGATCCGGAAAAGGTTTTGCGGCCTTCTGGTCGGGAGGATATTCCCTGTCTCAATAGGGGGCAACTTGGGTTAGTTAACGCTTATGACCGCAACGCCCGCGCCGGATATTTCCAGAAGAAGTACCCTGGTCTTCCACCTGATGAGATCGCGGGGACCTTGATCTCGGTTACGGCGAGATACGCGAGCGTAGCCGGGGGAGTAGCCGGTGCAACGGCGTCCGCTGCTCAGGTGTCCACCCTGACGACCGCCGGTATGACGGCTCCGATCTTCGTGAGGGCCGTCGGCTCGGAGATGATCTACCTAGCCAGGATTCAACTCCGCCTAATTCTTGACCTCTCTGTCGTCTATGATCTCCAGCTCGATCCGGACGACCCCGAAGATATCTTGATGGTGTTTGGATACGCGATGGGCGTCGCTCCAACTGAACTCGTGGGTGCCGCCGCACGGCAAGCGGCGAGGGGCGGCACCCACACACTTGTGAAGAAGTATGTCAGCAAGAACATGCTAAAGGCCGTTCAGAACTTTGCAAAGAAGCTGGGCTTCAAGATACTTCAGAAGACGATGCTGAAATACGCTGTACCAGTGGCTTCCGCCGCTGTGGGTAGCGGATACAACTACGTGAGTACGCGCTCGCTCGGAGGCATCGCGAAAGCTCATTTCAAGAATCGCCGGAAGTTCACAAAGGAACTTCAGAACCTGATCTCACGCAAAAACACCTACGATCTCATCTTCCCCGCAGCAGCGATGTACGTAGCAAACCTCGACGGCGAGCTATCCCCCAAGGAGCGAGAGTTCTACAAAGCTATGCTTTCTCGCATGTCTTTTGACGAACATACCCCCGAGGAATTCCAGAGGCTACTCGACGATGGAGAGGATCTGATCGAGGTCGCAGCCGGCATCGAAGACCCTGCTATGCGTCGTAGCCTCATGGAAATGATGGTCCTGATGGCGGTCTGCGACGGGGAACTTGCAGATGAAGAGCGAGATTTCCTCGCAAGGATCTCCGACCGGCTCGAAATCCCTCTCGATATGAACGAGGTCGAGCGCGGCACAGAGGAGTACAGGATCGCAGTAAAGCAGAACGTCTTCGGACGAACGGCTGCTGGAATCGGCGGGGCTGCCGTTACCGTCGGAGGCAAGGCCGCACTTCTCGGTGGGAAAATGAGAGGCAGATTCGGCGGAGCTTTCGGAAGAAAGAAGCCCTCCGAAGAAGCAGCAACTGTAATGTGTCCCGGTTGCCTGGAGGAGATCCCCGCTGCTCATAAGTTCTGCCCGGAGTGTGGACAGCCTGCTACCGTAGCGAGCGGTGCTGCGATCTAACTTCGTTCTATAAAACTCTGTTACCTCGCCACCCGTAACGGGTATCCACTCCTCGTATACGAATGAGGAGATCATCAAATGACTAACGGAAGAGTAGCGGTGCTCGGGACCGGGATAATGGGCGCGGCGGTGACGAGGAACCTCATAAAGTCCGGCTTCGAGGCCGCCGTCTGGAACCGCTCCAGGGAGAAGGCCGAGCCTCTGGCCGACGACGGTGCGACGGTCACGGACAGTCCATCCGGAGCCGCTGACGGGGCGGATTTCCTTATAACCATGCTCCCGACCGCCGAGGTTACGGCGGAGGTCGTCGGGGAAGGGGTGCTGGATGCTCTGGCCCGCAGCGCGGTCTGGGTGCAGATGGGTACGGTCGGGGTGGACGGGTCCAGGGAGCTGCAGAACCTCGCGTTGCAGAAGGGCGTCGCGTTCGTGGATGCTCCGGTACTCGGAACGAGGCAGCCTGCCGAGGCCGGAGAACTCATCGTGCTTGCGTCGGGGCCGGAAGAAGTATCGAAGAAAGTCGCGCCCGTCTTCGAGGCCATTGGAAAGAAGACCATCTGGGTCGGGCCGGTTGGAGCGGGGAGCCGGTTGAAGCTGGTGACGAACGGGTGGATCGTCGGCCTCCTCGCCTCTCTGGCCGAGACGATCGCGCTGGCCAGAGAGCTTGGTGTCGACCCGCAGGACTTTATCGGTGCCATCGAGGGCGGGCCGCTCGATGTGCCTTACGCCCAGATGAAAGGGAACGCCATGATCTCGGGCGAATACCCCGTGAGCTTTCCCCTGAACCTCGCCCGCAAGGACGCGGGCCTCGTGATGGACGCCTCGGGCAGCCTCTCCGCGAAGGTGACGGAGGCGGCAGCCGCGTACTTCGACGCCGCCATCGAGGCCGGACACGGCGACGAGGACCTGGCCGCCATCCACGAAGGCGTCCTCGACTCTCGCGGCTAGTAAAATAGGGGAGTCCAAGAAGAATTCATTCACCCGGCCAGAAGGGCGAGCCGTATCTTGCAGATAGAGAGCGTTCAGACGATCGAGCGCGTCGGGAAGGACGCCTGGCGCGCCATCGAACCGAAGGACTTTCCTTTTTTCGACCACGAGTTCCTGCTCGCCCTGGAGCGTTCCGGTAGCGTCGGACAGGGGACGGGCTGGATGCCGGTCTACCTCCTCTGCACCGAGGAGTTCGACGGCGAGGATGAACTCCTCGGCGCACTCTGCGTCTACCTGAAGACCGACAGCTACGGTGAGTACATCTTTGACTGGGACTGGGCGCACGCCTACCACCAGAACGGCATGTCGTACTACCCCAAGCTCACCGCCGCCGTTCCCTTCACCCCGGCAACCGGGCCGAAGCTGCTGATGCGTGATGAGCTACCGGAGGATCTGAAAGTAGTCATAGAGGGCGCTCTCCTGGACGCCGCTTCCCGGATCGGGGACCAAGCCGACGTAAGCTCCACCCACGCTCTTTTCCTCCCGAGAGATGAAGTTCCCAAGTTCGAGGAGCGCGGCTTCGCCATCCGGCACTCGATGCAATTCCACTGGCACAACCAGAACTACGAAGAGTTCGATGACTACCTCGCCGCCCTCCAGAGCAAGCGCCGGAGGCAGATAGCCCGCGAGCGCCGCCAGCTAGACGATGACCTCAAGATAGAACGCTTCACCGGAGAGACCCTCGACCGCCGTCACGCTCACGCGATGTACCGCTTCTATCTCGACACCTCCGACAGAAAGTGGGGCAGCCCGTACCTCACGGGCGAGTTCTTCGAGGAGGTCTTCGAAACCATGGACGACCGCATCCTCCTCGTAGCGGCCTCGGAGGGGAACGGGATGCTGGCGGGCGCGCTCAACTTCTACAAGGGGGGCGCGCTCTTCGGGCGTTACTGGGGGACTCTGGAAGACAGACGAAACCTCCACTTCGAGGTCTGCTACTACCAGCAGACCGAGTTCTGCATCGAGCGCGGCATCGGTCGCTTCGAGGCCGGGGCGCAGGGCGAACACAAGCTCGCCCGGGGCTTCCTCCCGACGACGACGTACTCGGCCCACGAAGTTCGCCACCCGGCTTTCCGCAGTGCTATCGAGGGCTACATCGAGGAGGAACGCGAGGTGGTCCGGCGCAACATCGCCTACTACATGCGCCACGACCCGTTCAAGGATACCGCCCGGGCCGAAGACGTATAATCCACGCAGTACGAGAAGAGGAGGGCATCCCCGTGAGCGAGAAGACAGAGGTAACCTGGGACCCGGAGGCCGACCGGCGCATAAGGCGCAGCCCGTTCCTGATGCGACGCTTCATCCGCAAACGTATCGAAGACCGCATCGCAAGCCGGGGTCGCAACCACGTAACCGAGGCCGATGTGGACGAATCCGCCAGCATGTATCGCCAGTACCGCTTCAAATAGCGCGACTAACGACCGGGAGAGAATCTACACCCGATTCTGCCTGTCGCCCTCCGGCTCGCCTTCGCAGCCGGAGGCGTCGAACCTGATCGAGGTGCTCACCGAACCCGACTGGGCCGAGACGGCCCGGATCTGCCGCTTTATGAACCGCCGCTCTTCTCCGGGTGGGAACTCCCCGTAGAGCCGCTGCAAACGTCCGCGTTCCTCTTCAAGTTCTCGCGCCAGCAGACCTAGCTGTTCCGCAGACGCCCCCTCGACCCCCCACTCGAAGTCCTCCTCCTGCGACTCTTTCGCCCACGCCAGCGAGAGCGGACCGTCCCGATACTCCCGGTCCGACCTCGCCGGGTCAAGCAACTCCTCCGGCGCAACCCCGAGAGCCTCCGCAAGCTTCCTGACGGTCCCGAAGTGTGGGCGGAAGATCCTCCCGCTCTCCAACCCCGAGACGGTCGTCGGGCTGACCCCAGCCGCCGCCGCAAGCCGCCCCTGAGTCAGCATCCTGGTCCGCCGCACCCGCGATAGACGCCCGCCTATGCCACGCTCCGCCATGATCCATGTCCTTTCCAGTATTTACGGAATAGCCTACCATAAACTGTCCCAAAACAAGAAAATATGTAAAAAAACTGTTTATAGACTGTATAAAACGAGGTAATATGTTGTTGCAGGAAAGGAAAGCCCTGTCAGGGGAGTAAGAACAGGAGGTACGGTTATGGCACTGAGTCCGTTCAGAGGGCGTGGGTTCTACGACCTTCACAGCGAGATGAACCGGATGTTCGAGGAGATGCTCGGGGGGGTGACGCGACGGGGAGGCGGCTCTTCCTCCAGGGGGCAGGCTTCTGAGTGGGCTCCGTCGGTGGACGTACTGCACAAGGATGGTGATCTCGTCATCCGGGCCGAGCTGCCGGGCGTCAAGCTGGAGGATGTGGATACCACTGTGCAGGACCGGGTGCTCACGGTCTCCGGCGAGCGAAAGCTAGAAGAGGAGAAGCGGGAGTCCGGCTACTTCGTCCGGGAGAGGCGCTACGGTTCGTTCCGCAGGAGCATGCAGCTCCCCGAG
>JBPCNU010000053.1:0-15411 GCA_051000975.1 Rubrobacter sp. | reverse complement strand
GGCCGGCAGGCCGCAAGCTCTCCCTTCGCTTCAGCGAGGGATTCGAGGCTCCCGAAGGAGTCCAGGTGAACGGGAGAGATAGCCGTGAGTATCCCGACGCTCGGGCGGGCTATCTCGCAGAGTTGGGTTATGTCGCCGGCGTGGGTCGCCCCCATCTCGAGTACGAGGTGTTCGGTCTTCGGGCTCGCGGCGAGTACGGTGAGCGGGAGGCCGATCTCGTTGTTGAAGTTGCCGGCTGTGGCAAACGTGCGGCTCCCTGAATTCCTGAGTATCGCGGCGAGCGCGTCCTTCGTCGTGGTCTTGCCGACCGTGCCCGTGATCCCGACGATGGTGGGACCGTCGTCTTTGAGGCTCGAAAGGCTCTGGCGGGCGAGGGACTGCAACGCCTGGAGCGCATCGTCTACCACGAGGGTCGGGAGTCCTTCGAGCGACCTGTCCGCGACGACGGCTACGGCTCCAGCTCCGATCGCCTGCGAGGCGTAGGTCGTACCGTCGGTCTGGCCCTTGAGGGCGAAAAAGAGGTCTCCGGGTCGCGTCTCTCGTGAATCTATGGCTGCCCCGGTTGCGACGGCGTCCGCCGATCCGTGCGTAAGCCTCGCTCCGGTGGCGTCGCAGGCTTCGGCGAGGGTCATCGGCCTCATCATTTCGAACTCATCATTCGGAACTCTCCGGCGTCCGGGAAGGTTCCGGGTCGAGGATCAGACGATCCGGCACGACGTTGAAGTAACCGAGCGTGAACTTCATGACTCTTTGAAAGGCTGGTGCGGCGACGCTCTCTCCCCAGATGGATTCCTGTGGCTCGTCAACGACTATCAGGGTTACATACTCCGGGTCTCCGACCGGCGCGAAACCGACGAACGAGGCGTAGTAGTTCTCGCCGTAAGTTCCGGTTTCGGGGTCTACTTTCTGGGAGGTTCCGGTCTTGCCTCCGACGGTGTAGCCGGGGATGTCCGCTAGATATCCGGTTCCGTCGTCTACGGTCGCCTGCAACATCCCGCGTACTATATCCGAGGTGCGCTCGCTTATCACACGCTCTCCGCCTGCCACCCCGCCTTCCAGAAGATGCGGCTGAACCCGCTCACCACCGTTCACTAGAGCTGTAAACGAGGTGGCGAGTTGCAGGGGCGTAACGGTGAGACCCTGACCTATCGGAATATTTCCGATGGAGACACCGCTCCACTCCTCTCTCGCCGGGAGATAGCCGGGGTCTTCGCCACGAAGGCCAGGGCCGGTCGCCTCCCCGAACCCGAAGCTCGATAGATAATCGTGGACCCGCTCCTCACCAAGGAGGCGAGCGACCTTTATCGTCCCGACGTTGCTCGACTCGGCGAGGATCTCTTCGAGCGTCATCATCTTCGTCTCATGCGGAAGAGAATCTCGTATTATGCGGTCTCCAACAAGGATGTCATCTGGCACAGTGAAGGTCTCCGTTCGGGAGACGGCGTTCTCTTCGATAGCTCCGGCGAACGTAAAGGGCTTGAGGGTCGAGCCGGGTTCGTAGGGGTCGGTGATGGCGCGGTTGCGCTGTTCTTCGGGGGTGGACGAGGAGAACTCGTTATTGTCGTAGGTGGGGCTGTTGGCAAGGGCGATGATGGCCCCGTCTTCGACGCGCATCACGACCCCTACGGCGTTCTTCGCATCGAATTCCTCGACGGCTTCATGCAGGGCGGCCTGTAGTTCCTGCTGCACGGCGGTGTCGAGGGTAAGCGTAACGTCTCGTCCGGCGGCGAGTTCGTCATCGTGGCGGGCTTCGATCCCGCCGAAGATTCTACCGGGACCTACGTTGCCTATAACCTGAGAGGCGAGCTTACCGTCAGGGTAGACGCGCTCGGTGGTTGGTTCGAGGTAGATACCTTCGAGGCCGAGGTCGGCGACCTCATCGGCGGTCTGGCGGGTTACGGTCGAGATCTCACTGTAGTCGCCCGGTGCGCCGTCTTCGCCGGTAGCGGAGAGGAGGCTCTCTATCTCGTCCTCGGTTCGTCCGCTCTCCTCGGAGATGACGGCGGAGAGTTCGGCGGCGGTCGTTTCGGGATCGGAGACCTCATAGGGTGTCGCGACGATCCTGCTGACCCGAACGCTCGTGGCGAGCGTCCTGCCGTTGGAACTCAGGATGTCGCCCCGGGTAGCCACCGACCCGGCGACCGGGGTGTGGTTCGCCAGGAACTCCGTTACGTCGCTGCCGTCCGAGAGGTTCATGTAGACCGCTCGTCCCAGTAGCAACGCGCTCGCACAGGCGAAGAGAACCAGCACGAACCCGACCCTTCTGACCCCGGTACCCGACGAACCCCTCCCGGAACCAGCAGCGGCGAGGTTACCCCCAACTCCCCGGTGCCTGCCGTTTGCGGGGAGTCTGGCCGGTCGGTTTGGTCTGCGGCTCCGGGGGAGTTTGTGGAGTTCTATCACCTGCCCCCCGACTCGCCGCTTCAGTTTTCCGGCCCGGGGCTTTCCGGCTTGTGCGTCCCGCGCCGAAGCACGCTTCGCGCCTGATGCCCGCTCGTTATTCTCCCTGGACTCCCTGCGCGTCAATTACTGCCCCGCTTCCTGCCCGCTCTCCGGGTGCTTCTGTCTCTGCTGTCTTCTATCTCTTCTATCTGTGAGGCGTCCGCATCTTTCATGCCGTAGTCGTCCTCGGCGAGGGTGCGTATTCGTTCGGGGTTCGATAGCTCAGCCTCGCGCACCCCGAGCTGCTCGTAGCGGGAATCAGCCTGGTCTATGCGTTCCTGAAGAGCGGTGATCCTCTCTTCGGTATCGGCGGCGACATTGTGCAGATATACGCTCCCGAGCAGCAGCATCGTCGGGATCAAAACAAAGAAAACGAAGCTCCGCCTCCGGCGCGCGGCCAGCCTGCGCTCCTGAGACTCCCTGCGCCACCGATCCCGTTCGAGCCTGCGACGACGATTCCCATCTGAATCACGCCCGACCTCGGGCAGATGCGGTGCCTCGGCCCCACCGTACCTCGCCACACTCCGGTAGTTGCCGTAGTTCGGTACGGTCATCAGCCCTCACCATCCGCTGTCGTCGGCTCCTGGGTGCGAAGGGCTGTCCGCATCCTCGCAGATGCGCTCCGGAGATTTGCCTCGACCTCATCCCTCGAGGGCTTGACGACCTTCCCCCGCCTGAGCGTCGCCTTCGCACCACACACGCAGACCGGAAGCTCCGGCGGACAGACACATCGTCCTTCACGGTCGGCGATGAACCGCTTCACCATCCGGTCCTCGCCGGAGTGGAACGAGATCACGGCGAGCCGCCCGCCCGGCACCAGGATCCTCTCCGCCTCCAGAAGCGCCCGCCGGAGCGAACCGACCTCATCGTTTACGAAGACCCGCACCGCCTGAAAGACCTTCTTCGACGGGTTGCCGCCGCGCTCCTTCCAGCCGACCGCCGCCCGCACCGCCTCTGTGAGATCCTTCGTGCTTTCAAGCGGCCTGCGCCTGACCACCTCCCGAACTACCCGCCTCGCCTCACCGCGCCGGATATCGCCGTACTCGACGAGGACGGTCGTAATCTCCTCCGCACCCGCCTCGTTGAGGAACTCCGCTGCGGATACGCCCCTCGACGGGTCCATCCTCATATCCAGCGGGCCGTCGTTCGCGTAACTGAAACCGCGCCCAGCGTCGTCTATCTGGAAACTCGACAGCCCGAGGTCGAAGAGAACCCCATCGGCCCGCACACCGGCTCGAACAAGATCCGCTAGCGCGTCATCGTAGGTTCCGGCAACAAAAGTGAAGCGTCGGTCTCTTAGGAGTTCCGACGCTCTCTCGGCGGCCTGCGGATCCCGGTCGATCCCGAAGACCCGACCGCCGGGCGGGAGCTTCTCAAGCATCAGGCGCGCATGGCCGCCCCCGCCGAAGGTCGCATCCACCAGCACCCGTGCGCTCCCCGGCTCCAGAGCCTCGACCGCCTCCGCATGAAGCACCGGAACATGGCCGTTGAAGTTCCCGGAGTCCTGAGCCGCCATCACGTTCCCGGCTCTCGACCCGCGAACTCTTCGACTATCTCCGCGAAGCTCTCGTCCGCCTCCGAGAGGTAGCGATCCCACTCGTCGGTGTCCCAGATCTCCAACCTGTCGTCTACGCCCGTAATAGTCACGTCCTTCGACAGCCCCGCGTACCGGGCGAGCTTCGTCGGCAACAGCACCCGCCCCTGACGGTCTAGCGTCGCCTCGAAAGCCATCGAGAAGAACATCCGCGAGAGCTGACGCCCCCGCGAGGTGAGATCCGCGTTCATCTTTATGTTCGATTTGAATACAGCCCACTCCTCGGGAGGAAACGCGAACAGACAGCGATCCACACCTTTCGTTATCACGATCCCACCCTCAAAATAGGGTCGGAGCCGTGAAGGAAGCGTTAGACGCCCCTTCTCATCCAGAGTGTGTTCGTACTCGCCTAAAAGGGCCAGGGTAGTGCCTCCCACTACGTTCCACTTCGACCCACAACACCGGAAATTCTTGCATATGCACGGTAAACGCGCAATTCAGGAGGCTCGTACCGTCCAAAAGTAGCACACTTTAGACCTTATGATTTTATGTACCCTCCCCTATAGGGTACTGGTCCCCCTGTTGAATTACTCCCAGACTCGGAACTCGAACTTTTCTGAACTGATCGGGTGAATATCTTCTAGTGTGTTTCTGGCAGCTTCAGGCACACTATGTTGTGTGTTCGGGTAAAAGATCCGAGGTCAAGAGCGCATAGTCCGAGCCTGGGCGTACTTCGAGGGTGTTTCCCGGATGCCGAAACGGGTCCGGGTGAGATAAGAGCTGCGAAAAGGTAAATAGTGTGGGCCCACCAGGGCTCGAACCTGGGACCGTCCGATTATGAGTCGGATGCTCTAACCGACTGAGCTATGGGCCCTCGACTTTGGGGTGTTGTCCCCAGCTCCCCCGGCTGGACTCGAACCAGCAACCCTCTGATTAACAGTCAGATGCTCTGCCAATTGAGCTACAGGGGAAGGCAGTGAGAGATTATACGGGCAAGAGCGCCGGGCTTCAAGAAGGTCGCGGGTCAGGAAGGCGCGGCGGCGTTCATCGCCCCCTTGAGCCGCAGGACTTCGAGGTAGAGTCGCTCTTTCAGGTCGAAGTCCTGGGTCGTTCTCATGCGGTTCTGGCGTGAGAGTATGGCGAGCCGAAACCACGCTCCGCGCATCGAGGAATCGTCCTTGAACAGTCGCTCGCCCCGGCTCGATAGACGACCGATATGGTCCATGAAGGGACGAGCTTCCTCGTCTGCCGGAAGGGTTCTGAGTTCGTTGTGTACGTGCTTCGCGAGCAGCGCGAAGAGTTGTCCCTGACCGGACGTTGCGAAGTCCTGAGGAAGGAGTAAGAGGGTCTCCGAGTCGTCTACTTCGGGATCGAATTCGACGCCACCATCTATCAGATCGGCGGCGGAACCGGGGGCGGCGAGGATGAAGGCCAGTACGTCGAGGCCGGCCTGAGCGTAGGGGGTCTGGCGGGTTTCGGAGTCCGATCTGGCAAGGTCGGATGCGCCTCTCGCGGCCCGGTAGGTGGAACTCTTACGAGGCAGGAACTCTTCGGCTCCGACACCGAGGTATTCGCTCGAAATCCGAGCAGCGTCGTTTCGCATCACGGGGTCGTCCATGCTCTGTATGAGGCTCTTCGCCCAGGGCAGAATACGTGACCGGCTCGCCGCGCTGCCGCCTCGCTGGTCGGAGAGCGCGGTTTGCAGCAGGTATTCTACGATGGGGATCGAGCGTCCGAGTTGCTCGCGAAACTCCTCCTCGGAGTGGTCCCGTAGCCAGTCCGCCGGGTCTTCCGTCAGGGGGACCATCTTCAGGTCTATCTGGAGTTGGGCTGCGGCGGCGGGGAGCGAAGATTCCGGGTCGCGTGCCAGAGCTTCGGGGTCGGCCAGGCGCGAGGCGGCACGGTTTCCGGCTTCGTCGGGGTCGAAGATCGCATACACCTTGTCGGTGTGTTTGCCGAAGTACCGGCTGAGGATCTTGAGGTGCGACGGGGTGGCCGCCGTGCCGAGGGTCGCGACGGCGTTCTTGATGCCGGACTGATACATCATCAGCACGTCCGTGTAACCCTCGACGAGGATCGCGGCCTTCTCCTGCCGAATATGCTCCGTAACCTGCGGAAACCCGTAGAGCAGGTTTCGCTTGTCGAAGACCTCCGTCTCCGGGGAGTTGAGGTACTTCGGCCCGTCATCACCCATCGCCCGCCCACCAAAGCCTACGATCCTCCCCCGACGGTCAGAGATCGGGAAGATCACCCGCCCCGCAAACCTCTCCCCTCCACCACTCGACAAGAGCCCCGCCGCATCCAGCTCTCCTCGCCCCAGCCCGAACCGCTCTACGACCCGCAACAACCCGCCTTGACCCCTCGGAAACGCATACCCCAACCTGAATTCTTCTATAGTAGAATCGTTAAATCCCCTTGATTTCAGGTAGTTACGGGCCTTTTCGGCGTGGGTCGAGTCGGCGTTCAGGAGGGTCTTATGGTAGTAAGCGGTGGCGACGGCGAGGGCTTTGTGGACGGCCTTGCGGCGATGCTGTCGTTTCTTTGCGGCTTCGGAGTCGGAGGTGGAGCCTTCGAATTCGAGTTCTATGTTGTTGCGTTCAGCGAGGTAGGTTACGGCTTCGGAGAAGGGAAGGTCCTTGAGGTCGGAGACGAGCTTTATGGCGTCTCCCCCGCGCTGGCAACCGAAGCAGTAGTAGAAGCCTTGATCCGCGGTTACACCGAAGGACGGAGATTTCTCCTGGTGGTCGGGGTAGGGACAGAGGCCGACGAAGCGTTGTCCCTGGCGGCGGAGGGCGGTGAACTCGGAGGCGACTTCGACTATGTCGGCGGTCTCCTTGACAGCCTCGATGCTCGACTGTGAAATCCTCACCGGGCTTTGCTCCCTTCTGACCTTCTCTACGGTAGGTTCTCTCTAAAATCTTACTTCACGAAGTTTTGGTTACTCGGGTGGAGTTATCGGCTGTAGCCGCTCTAGGCGAAGTCCTCGCCCCTCGGGATGAAGATCCTCTTGCAGGTCGAGATAGCGAAACGGTCGGTCATCCCGGCGACGAAGTCAACCGTCTCGGTAACGGGGTTCGGGTCGCTGGTCCGGCGTTCTTCGGGATGTTCAAGGAAGTAATCGAAGAGGGCGACGATGACGCCTGCGGCCTTCTCGTTCTGGCGGGAGCGCGGGCTCCTGTAGACGTTGTCGAAGAGCCAGGCGCGGAGTTCCATCAGGGCTTCGTAGATCTCATCCGAGAGGGCGATGCGGCCACGCTCGCGGGAGGTCAGGATCATATCCCGAACCAGCGTGTCTATGCGCTGGCTCATCTTCTTCCCGAGGACTTCTATCGGTCGCGGTGGCAGGGACTCTGCTGAGATGACCCCGGCGCGGAGCGCGTCGTCCACGTCGTGGTTGACGTAGGCGATGCGGTCGGCGGTCTGGACTATCGCACCCTCGTGGGTCGCGGGCCTGCCGGAGCCGGTGTGGTTGAGGATGCCGTTTCGCACCTCGGCGGTCAGGTTCAGCCCGGCCCCGTTGCGCTCGAGATGGTCCACGACGCGTAGCGAGTGTTCGTTGTGCCGGAAGGTGCGCCCGTGGGGTTTCAGAGCGCGGCTCAAGGCTTCCTCCCCGGTGTGTCCGAAGGGCGTGTGTCCGAGGTCGTGTCCGAGGGCGATGGCTTCGGTGAGGTCTTCGTTCAGGCCGAGCGACCGAGCGATGGTGCGGGAGACCTGCATCATCTCCAGAGTGTGTGTCATGCGGGTGCGATAATGGTCGCCATCCGGTGAGATGAAGACCTGTGTCTTGTGCATCAAACGCCGGAAGGCTTTGGCGTGGATTATCCTGTCCCGGTCGCGCTGGAACTCGTTCCGCACGCCGTCCGGTGGCTCGGGCCGAACGCGTCCGGTGGTTTCGGTGCAGGCCCAGCCTTCAGGTAGCCCGTCTATCACCTCGCCGCCCGTCTCCCGAACCGCGCCATATCACTCGAAGTGAGAAACTGACCGGACGGAGCGTGTGCGGCGATGTGAGACCGCACGACCCGACCTAGAACTTCTCCGATGCTCACGGCTTTCGACTGCGTAACCTCCCGAACGGATGAGTTCGTGAGCGTTCTGAGGCCGTCCAGCGCATCTGGTGGGATGGCAAACGAGTCTCTCGACGCTACGGAGCACGAGGCACACACCACGCCACCGAGGTCGGGGGCGAATCGGAGCGGGGCGTTGCTGCTGGGCGGATCGGAGTATCCCGGCTCTTCCTCGCAGACCGGGCAGGTGTCGAGCTGCGGGGCGTACCCGGCCAGGATCGCGAGCTTCAGGCCGAATGCCGCTTCGAGTGCTTCGTGAGCGCCATCGCGCCCGGCGGATGGTTCGAGCTTCTCCAGAACGTCGAGGGCGTTGTAGAGGAGGTTGAAGACCCGGCGGTCGGCTGCGGCGCCGCTGGAGAGGGCCCGGACGTAGCCGACCATCTTCGCTGCGGCTTCGAAGCGGGCGAGGTTCTCTCGGATCCCCTTGAAACTCCTGAGCGTCTCGGCCTGGGTGATCGTGTCGAGGTTGCGACCCTGATAGGCGAGGAACTCGACGCAGGAGAGCGGCTCCAGCCGCGCTCCAAACTTCGACTTCGTGCGTCGGACGCCCTTGACTATCGCGGAGACGAGTCCCGCATCGGTCGTGTAGATGTCGAGGATGCGGTCGGCCTCACCGTAGCGGATCGAGCGCAGTACGATCCCCCTACTCCTGTAAACCGCCATCTTCCGCTTCCTTCATGACCGCGACGCTGGAGGACATCCCGAGCCTCGACGCGCCGGCGTTCAACATCTCTAGCGCGTCGTCGAGCGTCCTGATACCACCCGAAGCCTTGACCGCAAGACCGTCGGGAGCCTCCTCGCGAAGGATAGCGACGTCCTCCGAGGTCGCGCCTCCCGGCCCGAACCCGGTCGAGGTCTTCACGAAATCCGCCCCGCTCGCGGCGACGATCTGGGTCGCAAGCCGCTTCATCTTCTCGTTCAGGAAGCACGTCTCGATGATGACCTTCACCACGATGTCGTTCAGGCCATTGTTCATCGCGACGACGCTGACTTCCTGATTCACGTTCGATAGCTCTTCGGCGACGTAGTTGAAGTTGCCCGAGAGAAACTGGGAGATATTCATGACCACATCTAGTTCGGAGGCCCCGCCCGTGATGGCATCCCGAACCGCAGACGCCTTGGCGGCGACGGTGTCCGCCCCGAACGGGAACGATATTACCGTCGCCACCTTCACGTCCACGCCCTGAAGCTCCTTTGCCGCGAGCCTCACGTACCCCGGCGGGATGCAGACGGCGGCGAAGTGATACTCGGCGGCCTCTTCACAGGTCCTCAGCACGTCCTTCTCGGTAGCATCCGGCTTGAGCAGGGTGTGATCCACCGTCTTCGCAAACTCTCTGACCCTCATCGCCACGATTCACACACCTCGCTGTACTCCCCCGACCCGTTTCCCCATCATCACCATGAAACCAGAGATGATTATAGACCCAGCCGTTCCAGAAACTGCGGGTTACTCCGCCAGCCCGGTGTAACCTTCACCTTGAGATCCAGATAGATTCGAACCCCCAGAAGATGCTCTACCTCGCGTCGAGCTTCAGTGCCGATCTTACGAATAGTCTGTCCGTTCTTGCCGAGCACGACCATGCGCTGGCTCTTTCGTTCCACGTGCAGGAGCGCGTAGATTACGGTTACGTTGTCTTTCTCCTCGACTTCGTCTATCTCGACGGCTACGGCGTGCGGAATCTCTTCTCTAAGCTCACCCAACGCCTTTTCCCGGATGAACTCCGAGATTATGAAGGTCTCCGGATAGTCCGTAATGACGCCTTCGGGGAAGTAGCGCGGGCCTTCAGGTAAGAGCGCGGTGATCGCATCCATCAGGGGCTTCGTGTTGAGACCCGTCGCCGCGCTCAGGAGAAAGACCTCGTGCCAGGGTCGAATATCGGCCAGAGACCGTATCAGAGGTAGAGCTTCATCCCTGGTCTTCAGGAGGTCTACTTTGTTCAGGCAGGCTATCGCCGGGGTGTTCGTCGCCGAAACAAGGTCTGCGACGTAGCGGTCGCCCTTGCCGAAACCGTCTTTGGCCTGCGAAGCGTCGAGCAGGAAGAGGATGGCGTCGGCCTCGCCGAGGCTCTGCTTTACCTGCTCCTGCATCCTGTGGCGCAGGGTGTCGCGGGGCTTCTGCGAGCCGGGGGTGTCTATGAAGACGATCTGAAACCCATCCCCGTTTCTGACGCCGCGCACCGGATTGCGGGTCGTCTGCGGACGCGGCGAGGTAATGGAGACCTTCTGCCCGACCAGCCGGTTGACGAGCGTACTCTTCCCGACGTTCGGACGCCCGACGACGGCAACGAAGCCGCTCCTGAACTCCGTCACAGCGACTCCGGCCCGAACGAGTGAGGCAGTATCTCTTCGAACGCATAGCTCAGGAACGCGCCGTCCTTTCCTTCCACTACCACCTCCTGGCAGTCGAACTCCCGCAGCACCTGACGACAGGCCCCGCAGGGGAAACACGGTGATGCATCCGGGCTGTAGATGGCGACGAGTCGGATGCTCCTGTCGTCCGGGTCGGTGTAGGCCATCGTGGTCGCGGCGTTGCGCTCGGCGCAGATGGCGAGGCCGTAGGAGGCGTTCTCGACGTTCGAGCCGCCGTAGACCGCGCCGCCGGTCGTGAGGATCGCAGCCCCGACGTGGAAGTCGCTGTAGGGGGCGTAGGCCCGGCTCGCGGCCTCCCTTGCTACTCTCATGATCTCCGGTATGTCCGGTTCACTAACGCTCAAGACCACCCCTTCTACTGTGCAGATTCCGAGGAGAATATACCAACCCCGAGCGCAGCCGGTTACGGCGAGCTACGATGACATCAAGGTCCGAAGGAGCTCGAAGACCTCATCGTGGAAGACAAGAACTCCAACGACGACGGCCCCGACGGCGCAGATGAGGACGGCCCCGGCGGCGCAGTCCTTCGCGGTCTTCGCCAGAGGATGATGACGTTCGGAGCTTACGAGGTCCACGACCGCCTCGATAGCGGTGTTGACTATCTCAGCCGCAAAGACGACCGTTATGGTCAGGGCGATCAGAGCGAACTCCATAGGGCTTATGCGAAATACGACCCCAGCCACGATGACCCCGACGGCGATGATGACATGGAAGCGCATGTTCCGCTGCGAACCTATGACGAGCCGGATGCCGTCCCAGGCGTGGTCGAAGCCCCCGATAAAAGCCTTCTTGTTCTTTCTTTCGAGCGGGACGCCGCGCCGCTCGTCAGTCATTCGTTTGACTCGGAGCGATCCATGACCCGCTCCTGAACGTGGTGCATCTCGCTCGCCTCGAAGTCGTCGCCGTGATCCAGGCCGCACAGGTGCAGCGTCCCGTGCACGACGAGCTCGTCGAGCCCCATCTCGGCGGCTTCGGGACAGATGACTATCTCCCCGACCATCTCACCACCCGGCCCGTCCATCGTGAAGCTCAACACGTCCGTCGGGTAGTTCTTGTCTCTGAAACGGTGGTTAAGGCTCTGCATCTCCTCAGCCCCGATCAGCACGACGGAGACTTCACCGAGTTCGTCCGGGTCGTGGCTCATCTCCGAGAAAGCCCGGGCGCAGAGCTGCGTCGCCCGTTTTTTGTCGAGACCTCCGATACCACTTTCATCCAGAAGCTCTACTCGAAAGGCCACCGTTGGCTAGGCTCCGGGCTTTCCGGTGCGGGACGACTCGACCGCAGGCCTCCCAGCCGCTGAAGAGAGCCCGGAATCGTCACCCGCCTTCGCCGCCGACCTCACCGCCGGACGTTCGTCGGTGGTAGAGGAGGTAGGAGACGCGCTGCGGTTCTTCCTGCCGTTCTCCTGATTGACCTCGTGCGGATACTCGATGCGCGGGCCGAGGAACCCGATGACGGCCTCGCGAATCGCCTCGCCGACCTCGTGGATCTCACGCAAAGTCAGTTCGCACTCGTCGAACTGTCCGTCTTCGAGCTTGCGACTGATGGTATCGGAGATGACTTCCTCGATACGCTTCGGGGTCGGCTTCGGCAGGGAACGCACCGTCGCCTCCACCGTGTCCGAGAGCATGAGTATCCCGGCCTCCCTGGACTTCGGACGACCGCTCGAATAGCGGAAGTCGGACTCTCTGACCGTTCCCTCCGGGTTCTCTTCGAGGGCTTTACGGTAGAAGTACTCGATGCGGGTCAGACCGTGGTGCTGGGCGATGATGTCTATGATCTCCTGCGGCAAGCCCCAGTTCTGTCCGATCTCGATCCCGTCCTTGACGTGCCGCTTTATGACCTTCGCGGAGAGCGTCGGTGAGAGAGAATCGTGAGGGTTCGCGAGGCCGATCTGATTCTCGATGAAGTACGCCGGATGCTCCATCTTGCCAATGTCGTGGTAGTACGCCCCGACCCTCGAAAGCAACGCGTTCGCCCCGATGCGCTTCGCCGCGTTCTCCGCCATCACCCCGACCTGCATCGAGTGCGAGAACGTCCCCGGTGCGCGACGAAGGAGCTTCTGAAGGAGCTGCGAGCCGGGGTCGGAGAGTTCGAGGAGCTTCATCGGGGTCAGGAGGTTGAAGGTATTTTCGAGAACGGGGAGGAGGACCATCGCGATCATGAGCGAGAGAACGCCGTTTATGAGGCCGAGTACACCCTGCCAGAGAGCTATCGTGAAGGTCGCACCGCCGACGAGGCTCATGGCGAACGTAACGACCGCCGTAACGATGGCGATGATCAGGCCCGCCCGGAGCAGTTGCTCTCGCGAACCGACCCGCACGACCGTGTAGATGGCGAAGCCCGACGAGATGAGAAGCGCGGCGGCGAGCAGGAAGTCGCTCCCGGCGATGATGCCGATGTTAACCGACGAGACCACGACTATCAGGAACATCAGGCGCGGCCCGAGCAGTATGGTCCCGATGATGGAGAGCCCGGCGAGCGGGATGGTGTGAGCCGGGAGCGAGAGGATCACGAACAACCGCGCAACGACCGTGAACAGCACGACGAGCGAGGCCGCGAGCACGAGCTTCGCCGCGCCTCCGGTCTGGATCATCTGCCGCCCGAACCGCTCCAGGAAGTACCTCGCCATCCAGACCTGAGCCGCTACGATCAGCGCGACCCCGAGCAGCATCCGCCAGGGGTTGTCCCGCTCGCCGGTATTGCCGAGCGCGTCGAGCTTGGCTACGTCCTCCCGGTCGAGCAACTCCCCGCGAGCGACGATCAACTCCCCCGGCTGCACCGTCCCCTGTACCGGCTCCACCGCGCTCTCGGCCTGCGACCGGGCCGCCCCCGTCGCTTCCCGGTCTATTACGTAGTTCGGCTGCAAAAGCCCCCGGCTGAGAGATTCTATGAGGTTTCCCGTCTCTCCCGAAGCATCCCTCGCGCCCGCCTCGGTCAGCCGGTTTCTGGCCTCCGAGATGCGTATGACGCCCGAGGCCGGGATCTCCTCGACCCCGTCTTCGGCGACGGAGACGGACTCGTAGAGCTCCGCGAGGTTCTCCTCCGTGTAACGCTCAACGTCGTTGAAGTCCTCCTCTCCGAGGAAGACAAGTGAACGGGCCGTCGTGTCGGTCATGTAGAACGGGGCCGTATCGAGTACCTGAGAGGCCTTGTCCCCCTCGGAGAGCTCGCTCTGGCGGATGTCGGCGACACGCCCGAAGAACGCCGTCGCGTCATCAGCGACCTGAGAAGGTATTTCGTCGTCCTCGCGGTAGACCTCATCCACCGCGTTCGACGCCTCGTTCCTTGCAAGCCCGGTCGCCATCGGGTCTTCATAGGAGACCGCCCTGGACGCGAACTCGTCTACCTGCGCTACGTCCCCGGCCTGATAGCCCGTCCCTTCTTCCACCCCGAAGATGCTCAGGTGGCTGAGGTTGATCCCTACTACCGCGGTCAGAAGCAGCCACGACGCGACCATGACCCCTACGTACAGCTTCATGCGGGGGACGCGCTCCAGCCGGTTCCTTAGCTTCTCGAAGCGCGTCTGTGGCCGCATGTAGTCCTGAATGCGCTTGTTGGCCTTCTCGGACTTGCCACCGCCGGACGGCTTCACGCCAGAAGACTTCGCGCCGGACTTCGCTGTAGAGCTACCTAGTGTGCCCGGTATCTTGTTGCCCATTACACAAACACTCCGAAGTCCTGAGAGTCTTCTCGAACCCTAACGTGTGCCGGGGTCCGGCGCGCCTTTGTCGGCGACATTATCGGCTACCTCGTAGGCGTCGACGATCCGCATTACGAGATCGCTACGCACTATGTCATCTCGCTTCATCCCGATGAACGATACTCCTTCTACTCCATCGAGTATACGCCTCGCGTCCGAAAGGCCGCTGCCCTTCCCCGAAGGCAGGTCTACCTGCGTCAGGTCGCCCGTTACCACCATTCGGGAGCCGAACCCGAGCCTCGTCAGGAACATCTTCATCTGCTGCGCCGTAGTGTTCTGGGCCTCGTCCAGGATTATGAAGGCGTCGTTGAGCGTCCGACCGCGCATGAAGGCCAAGGGTGCGATCTCGACGATTCCACGCTCCAGGTGAGACTGGAACTTCGCCGGGTCTATCATCTCGTAGAGAGCGTCGTAGAGCGGCCTGAAGTACGGGTCGACCTTCGCCATCATGTCGCCCGGCAGGAACCCGAGCGACTCCCCCGCCTCGACCGCCGGGCGCGTCAGGATTATCCTGTTCACCTCACCCTTGTTCAAGGCGTCCACCGCGAGCGCGACCGCGAGGTACGTCTTCCCCGTCCCCGCCGGCCCGACCCCGAATGTCACCTGACTCTTGCGGATCGCATCCGTATAACGCTTCTGGTTGCGCGTCTTCGGCGCGACCCGCCGGCCCCGGTACGTCAGGATGACATCTGCCAGCACCTCCTGACCGTCCGACTCTCGACCCTCGCTCATCCGGTAGAGCCGCTCCGCCGTCTCCCGGTTCGGGTGATGGCCGCGCTCCACGAGGCCGAGCAGCCCGCTGAAGACCGATTCGGCCCTCACCACAGACTCCTCATCACCCTTGAGCATAATCTCGTTACCCCGCACGATGACCTCGCACCCGACGAGTTCCTCGACCCGCCGGAGGACGGAATCCCGCTCCCCGAAGACCTCGAACACCCTCGTTGGAGGAATTACGATCTTGCTCTCTACCGTTGCCATTTCGCTACCCGATGCGATATCTGCGATGTTCGTGTCCCCTCCCGAAAGGTTTCTCCGCTCCGTGAAAATGTCCCCGGTACCTTCTGTGCTTTCTTCCGTGTTTTCTATGCGCTGGTACTTCGTAATGCCCCTTGTTCCCGTAGATATTGTCTTCCCGAAGTCAAACTATTGCAACCTCGTCCGCACCAGCCCGGAGAGTTCCCGACCGTCGGCCCGCCCCTCCGAAAGCTCCGTCGCTCGACCCATGACCCGGCCCATGTCGCGCATGCTCTCGGCCCCCGTTTCGGAGATGGCCTGGTTCACGATCCCCTCCAAGG
>JBPCNU010000052.1:0-5379 GCA_051000975.1 Rubrobacter sp. | reverse complement strand
GTCGAGAGCTGGTGCCGTCCGAGCAGAACCTCCTGCGAAGGCTCGTCGGCGAGGCGACCCGGGAAGGGCCGTCCAGCGAAGAGCTAGGAGACCTAGACATCTCGGTTGCGCCGGTCGTGCGGGTAGGCGGTGAAGGTGGAGGGATAGTCCTCGCCTCCCGGACCTCCGAGGATGCCATCTACTCGATCTTCCTGCGAAGCACCCTGGAAGCCGCCGCGATCGCCGCGCTGTTCGGAGGTCTGCTGATGCTGCTTCTGGCGACGCTGCTCGGTGGGCGGGTCAAACGGCTCGCCCGGGGCGCGAAGGCCATAGAACGCGGGGATCTCTCTCAGCGCATCACCCCCGGTTTCGGGGACGAACTCGGCGACCTCGCGAAGACCTTCAACGACATGGCCGCCAACCTGGAAGCGGTATTTCTCAGGCTCGAAGAGAAGAACACGAGGTTGAACAGGATCCTCGACACCCTCACCGAGGGCGTGATGCTCACCGACGACCGGGGACGCCCGGTGTTCGCGAACCGCGCCGCCCACGCCATGCTCGCTCTGGATGGCTGGAGCATCTCGCACATCCCCGATCCCTGGGAGGAGTTCAGCCTGCCAGAGGCGATCACGCACTGCCTCTCTGATCGGGGACCCCTGGAAGCCCGCGTTGAAGGCAGGGACTCTTTCCTGAACGTCCAGCTGCGTCGCCTGTCGGCGGAGAACGACTCGGAAGGAGGTGCGCTCGTGGTTCTGCAAGACCTCTCGGAGGGTCGGCGACTGGAGGCAAACCAGCAGAGGTTCCTCGCCAACGCCTCCCACGAGATAAAGACCCCGATCACGAGCATCCTCGGCGCCGCGGAGCTTCTGTTGAGCGGAGACCAGGAAGACCCCGAGGTACGTCAGATGTTTCTCGAGAACATTCACGATGAGGCCGAACGTCTCAGGCGACTCTCGCAGACGCTCCTGCGGCTGGCCCGCACGGGTCAGGATCTCAGAGAGCCGGAGTTGCGGGCGGTGGACCTCGCCGGGACGGTTCGCCGTGGGGCGCAGAGGATGGAGACGCTCGCCCGAGAGGCCGGGATGGAGTTGCACGTAGAAGACCGGGAAGCGTGGGTTCTCGCGGACGAGGAGTGGTTGGATCAGGCCGTGATCATCCTGCTCAACAACGCCATCCAGCACTCGCGGCGCGCCGGTCGCATCCGCGTATGCTCCGGCGGCTTGACCCTGACGGTAGAGGACGAAGGGATCGGTATAAAAGAGTCTGACCTTCCCCACGTCTTCGAGCGTTTCTACCGGACGGCGTCCGCTCCCGAGGGGTTCGGTCTGGGCCTCCCGCTTTGCAAGGAGCTGATCGAGCGGATGGCGGGTAGTATCTCTCTACGCTCCAGAGAAGGAGAGGGAACCGTGGTGAAGATAGAGCTACCAGAGGCAAAGAGTGTCCCCAAGAATCCTGATAGTAGAAGATAACGCCCCGACCCAAGCAGTCCTCGAACGGGCGCTCTCGCGAGAGGGCTTCCAGACGACGGCTCTAAAAGATGGTGAGGAGGCGCTAGGACACCTTCTGTCCTCCGAGCCTTATGATCTCCTGATCCTGGATTTGATGCTCCCCGGGATGGACGGTGTGACCCTCTGCCGGGAGATCCGGGAGCGAGGCGGCTCTCGGAGCCGGGTGCCGGTGATCATGCTCACCGCCCGCGATGACGAGACGAGCGTCGTGGTGGGCCTTGAGGTCGGCGCCGACGACTACGTGACCAAACCGTTCAGCCCGCGCGAACTCGTAAGCCGGGTTCGCGCTCACCTCCGCCGCCAACGACTCGATACCCGCCCCGACGAGCAATCCAGACTCTTCTTCCCCGGCCTGGAGATAGACCGCCTGAAGAGGAAAGTGACCGTTCGCGACGAGCCCGTGGAACTTACGGCAAAAGAGTTCGAGGTTCTTTCACTGCTCGCCTCGCATCCGGGACGGGTCTACAGCAGGGAGCAGATCATGTCCCACCTCTGGGAAGGGAAACTCTACGGTGAGACGAGAGCGGCTGATGTGTACGTGCAACAGCTCCGGAGCAAGATAGAGTCCGACCCGAAGGCTCCTCACTACATCCTCACCCTCCGGGGGGTCGGCTACCGCTTCGCCGAGCCGCAAGACGCAAACCGCTGACGACGAGCGTGCCGGGGATATCTATCATGTCTTCCCGGAACGCCATACCCGAGGACAGGAGAAAAGACATGTTTACCGTCGAAGACCTGAACGAGCGCGGCGAGGGGAAACTTCCGGGCCTCCTCGGGCTTGAGTTCAGGGATCTAGCAGAGGGCTACATCGCTTCGCAGCTCGATATTCGCGACATACACCTCGCGCCGAACGGCTACCTCCACGCCGCTACGGTCGTCGCCCTCGCGGACACCTCCTGCGGCTACGGTTGCTTCACGAACCTCCCCGAAGGCGCCGAGACTTTCACCACCATCGAGCTGAAGAGCAACTTCCTTGGCACCGCTCGCGAAGGGATTATCCTGTGCGAAGCCAGGCTCGCACACGGCGGACGTACGACGCAGGTCTGGGACGCGACCGTGACGGGCACGGACGGACGCACCATCGCGCTGTTTCGCTGCACCCAGATGGTCCTGTATCCGCGCTGAGGCGCGGCCCGGCTGGCTGTCTCAGGTTGTTTTCAGGACGATCTTGCCTCGCGTGTGGCCCTCTTCGCTGCGGCGGTGGGCCTCGGCGGCCTCTTCGAGCGGTAGTGCGTCCTCCAGTTCGACGCGAAGCTCCCCGGCTTCGAGGTGCGAGGAGATCCAGCCAAGCCTCTCGGGGTTGACCTGCGCCGCGAAGACGCTGTGTGAGATCCCCCGCTCGTCGTGCTCCTCGCCGAAGGCCGCGATGGTGACGACCCGTCCGCCGTCCCCGGGAGATCCGAGACCTCCAGCCTCTCCCGACCGCCGAAGCCGCTTATTGTGATGGCCTTCATACCAGATCCCCTTCGCGGGCGACCTTTACCCGGTCTCCTGCGAACGAACCTCGGGTTCGCCCGCCCCGCGCCGGAACCGGATCTCGTTCACGAGGAGGAGGCTCGCGAGGATGATCGCAAGCCCCGGCAGCGTCCCGCCGCCGATTGGTTCGTTCAGCAGCAGCGCGCCAAGGATCACCCCGAAGGCCGGGACGAGGAACGTCACGGTGAGGGTCTTTGTCGGGCCGACGCTCGTCAGCAGCCTGAAGTAGATGAGATACGCCAGCGTGGTCGAGAGGAAAGCTATCCCGACGACCGAGGCCACCACCGCCCATGAGAGCTCTCCGACTCGCACGTCCCTCACATCGTAGAGGGCGAGCGGCAGAGTTACTATCGCGGCCCCACCGAGCTGTCCTATCGCCATCCCGACCGACGGAATCCCCCTGAAGCTCCGCTTCGCGTACGCGCTCCCGAGGCCGTAGAAGGACGCCGCCGCGAGCGAGGCTCCGATGGAGAGCAGGACGACCGCGCTCAACGGGATGGGGCTCCACCCGACCAGCACCCCGACCCCGGCGATGCCGAGCAGGAGACCGGAGGCCTTCCTCACCGTCATCGCGTCACCGAGCCAGACGGCGGCGACTATCGCCCCGAACATCGGCGTCGTCGAGTTAAGGATCGCCCCGAAGGAAGCGGTCAACTCCAGCTGAGCAGCCGAGATGAGCGCGAACGGTATCGCAGCGTTGAGCGTCCCGAGCAGCAGGAATCCCCGCCACCGCTTCCGCACGACCTGAAGCCCCCCGACAGCCCCGAACGCGAGGGCGTACCCCACGAGCGCGAGCGCCGCCAGCCCGACCCGAGCCTCGACGAGCGTGAAAGGCCCGAGCGATGCCACCGACACCCGGATAAAGATAAACGAGACCCCCCAGAGCGCACCCAGCGTAACGAGCAGACCAAGCTCCCGAAGGCTCACACCGCCTTCTTCATGTCGTCTTCATCTTCATCTGCACCTTCGTCTTCGGCCTCACGCCGCCGCCACCGGACGACAGACCTTGCACGGGCGAAAGCCGGCGTCCATCGCTCGTGCGACGCTCCTGAAACCCCGGCTGTTCTCGGGCTTTATGCGCCTCGCGTGCTGGCACGTCGCGTGACACACGATGCCCGTCGTCGGGGTGGCGATGTACGGCGAGCGGGCGACCTCGTCTACCGGAACGCCCTCTCCCTTAAGGAGGCGAACCTTCTCTTCGGGGTCGTAGCCGTAGTTTCCGGTCGCGCCGTCGTTTCTTATGACCCGGTGGCAGGGGACGATGAGCGGGATGGGATTCTTCGCCATGACCGTACCGACGGCCCGTGAAGCCCTCGGGTTCCCGGTCTCGGCGGCGACCCAGTTGTACGGACGAACCTGACCCCTGGGGATTCCGAGCACGACCTCCATCACCCGCCGCTGAAACTCCGTGCGGCCTGTGAGGTCCACCGGAACCTCGACCCGCTCCCCAGCGAACGCGGCCTCGACCTTGCGGCGCAGGCCATCGAGTCGCCCTTCATCATCCGGGACGACGAGCCGCCCGACCTCTTCACCGTAACGCCGGACGAACTCGGAGTCTTCCTCGATGCGCGGCGCGAGGAGCCGCACCCCGCCCTCCCCGACCCCGACGTACACCTCTCCGAGCGGCGAGGTAACGGTGAAGAAGTGATCCACCCCGCCAGCGAGAATTCTCTTTGCGCTTCGCTCGTGGTCTCGCTCGTCGCCTGAGAGGTGTCTCCCGGCGGTCCGTATAGCAGCGATGGCCTGTCCCTCCAGAACTCTATTCATCTCTCCTCCTCGTTTCACGGCGTCAGTTCTTTCCTGAGGCGTTCTATGCCGCGTCGGACGTTCGTCTTCGCGGTGCTTTCGGGCCAGCCGGTGGCGGTCGAGATCTCGGCGAAGGTGAGATCCTGCCCGTAGCGCAACGTTACCGCAGCGCGCTGTTTCTCCGGAAGCCGCGAGAGTGCGGCGAGCGTATCCATCACGGCCTCCCGGTCGGCTCCACCCGTGTCGGGGACGGATTCCTCGGAGAACTCGACTTCCTCCGCCCGGCCTCGTTTCCTCGCGCGGTTCCTGACGATGTTTAGCGTGATCCTGTACAACCAGGCCCGAAGTCGCATCGCCCGCACCCTCTCTGCCGGATATTTTCCGAGCGCCGAAAGCGCCTGCACGAACGCCTCCTGAACGGCGTCCTCGGCCTCCGTAGAGTTCCGCAGCATCAACCTCGCGTACCGGTACAGCTCCGAATAGTGTCGCTCGACCAGTTCTCTGGGGGCGTGAGGATCTCCGTCCGCTAGCCTTCCGGCTAACTCTCTGTCCGGCACCCCAAATGCTTTCGCCCTCGACGCTTTCGCCCTCGATGTCTTTGCGCCCGACCCGTTCTCTGTTTGCGTACTCACGCCTGTATAACACCCCGGCACGCGAGAAAGTTTCACCC
>JBPCNU010000051.1:0-5659 GCA_051000975.1 Rubrobacter sp. | reverse complement strand
TCGTGAGCGGGATCGCGCTCGGGATAGATGCCGAGGCTCACCGGGGCGCGCTCGACGGCGGCGGGGCGACGGTCGGAGTTCTCGGTTGCGGCATAGACGTCGTCTACCCGAAGAGAAATCGAGGGTTGTTCGAGGAGGTCGTCGAGTCGGGTCGGGGTATGATCCTCTCGGAGTACTACCTCGGAGAGGCTCCGCTCGCGTGGCGGTTCCCGGCGAGGAACAGGATCATCGCTGGTCTCGCCGAAACGACGGTCGTGGTCGAGGCGGCTGAACGGAGCGGTTCGCTCATCACGGCTCGCTACGCCCTGGAGGAAGGCCGCGAGGTCTGGGCCGTTCCCGGCCCGCTCGGGATGCCGGAGTGTCGCGGGTCCAACAAACTCCTCGCCGATGGGGCCGCCGTCCTCTGGGATATCGAAGAATTCGCGGCGACGTTCGGTGAGGCCGCACAGCCGGAAGACGAACTCGAAAGCCCCGGCCTCACAGTGCCGGAGGGCTTGCCACCGAACGAGGCGAAGATCTTATCTGCGGTGGACTTCGCGCCGAGCGGGATAGACGTCATTGGGGTGCGAAGCTGCCTTGAGATGCGGAGTTTGCTCCCCGCTCTCACGCTGCTGGAACTCAAGGGGTACATAGCAAAAGATTCCTCCGGAGCTTTCGTTCGGAAGGCGACGGCCGGGTGAAGGTTTCGATAGGCCGCCTCTGGCGATCTTACGTCGAAGCCCGTCAGGAACTGTGGTCGCTCGTCGCCGGCGAACAGCCCGACTCGCTGAAACTCGAAGCCGCAGAGAAGAAAGTCCGGCAGCTAAAGGAAAGGCTCGTGGTTAACTATTCGCCGCTCGTCAAATACGCGGCGGGGCGGGTAGCGGCTCGTTCTACGGGGAGTCTGGATCAGGAAGAAATCCTCTCCTGGGGGATCCTCGGCCTCCTCGATGCCGTAGAGACTTTCGATTCCGGGAAAGGCGCGAAGTTCGAAACCTATGCCATCTCAAAGGTCAAATGGGCGATTCTGGACGAACTGCGTCGCCTCGACCCGCTCCCCCGGCGCGAGCGGCAGCGCGTCCGGGAATCGCAGAAGACCCGCGAGTCGCTGGAGCAGGAACTCAGGCGACCCCCGACCGAGGTCGAGATCGCAAGGGAGATGGGCGTCGATACCAGAGACCACCAGAGGTTTCTCAGTCGTTATTGGCAGTCGCAGAGGCTCTCCCTGGAGTCCGGGATCGAATCGGGCAACGACGGGGGCTTCGATCTGCATCAGGTCATCGCCGACCATTTGTCGGAGACCCCGGATGAAGCTGCGGAGGCCGAAGAGCTACGCCGGAACCTTACCGAGGCGATAAGGAACCTCGCCGAGCGCGAGCGCGTCGTAACGACCTTCTACTTCTACGAGGGCCTGACCTTGCGTGAGATCGGCAAGGCACTGAACCTCACCGAAGGACGCATCAGCCAGATACTCCGGCAGGCACTCAATAAACTCCGGGCTGCGCTTACCGAGTCTCACGTTTCGTAGGTTGTCTGCCGTCGGAGTCCTTCAGAATAAATAGAACCATTGATACCCCTGTGCTACCATTTGCGAGGTTTTGATCACGCACGTCCGCCGGGGGCTTCCTAGAAAGTCCAGGTGGTGGTCCGCAGGAAATTTCTTTGGAAACCTGTTGGATTGCGAGGCGCGGGCGGAGGAATAGTAACCACCTGAAGAAGGAGAAAAAGGTGCAGGATACGGCTGAAAAAGTAGGGATCAGGCAACTGCTGGAGGCGGGTGTCCACTTCGGGCATCAGGCCAAGCGGTGGAATCCGAAGATGAAGAAGTACATCTTCGCCGAGCGTACCGGGGTACACATCATCGACCTCGACCAGACACTCGATCTGCTCGACCGGGCTATAAACTTCGTTCGGGGAGTGGCTCAGGCGAACCGGGAAGTCCTCTTCGTCGGGACGAAGAAGCAGGCTCAGATCACGCTCGCCGAGGAGGCTCTTAGGAGCGGACAGCCCTACGTGGCGGAGCGGTACATCGGCGGGATGCTCACGAACTTCCAGACCATCAAGCCGCGGATAGAGTACTTTAAAGACCTCTCGGAGCGCATAGACGCGACCCCGGAAGAAGACAAGAGCGGCAAGGGATGGTTCGCGCTCAACCGCGAGTACCAGAAGCTCAGGCGAAACTTCGCGGGCATCACCGAGATGGAGCGGCTCCCCGGAGCGGTCTTCGTCGTGGACCCGAAGCGCGAGGAACTCCTCATAAAAGAGGCGAATCGCTTGAAAATCCCGGTCGTCGCCCTGACGGATACGAACTGTGACCCGGAGGTCGTGGACTACCTGATCCCGGGCAACGATGACGCGATACGCGCCATTGGTCTCATCAGCCGGCTTATCTCGGATGCGGTACTCGAAGGCCGGGGCGAAGAGCCGATAGTATCCGCAGGGGATCGCCCGCTACCCCCGGTCGCTGAAGAGGCTGCGATCTCCGCCGAGGTCGCGCCGGAACTCTCGCAGGCTGGCGAAGCGTCGTCCGGCAACGGCTCATCGGCTTCCGTCACCCCTGAGGAAGTTCCCGCCGTCGAGGAAGTTCCGGCGGAGGAAGCTACCGCTACGACGAGCGAAGAGCAGGAAGCGACGAACGGACCGGACGACAAGGACAAGCAGCCCGCTCAGCCGGATCCCGAAGAAGCGGTGGAAGAGGTGGCCGAGCAGGAGACCGGTGAGGTCGTGAGTCCCGAGGAAGCCTCCGGCCAGACCGGGAATGAGGAAGAAGAGGGGAACTAGTCAGTTGGCGAGTCAGATAGAGAAGATCAAGCAACTCCGCGAGGAGACCGCCGCGGCGATGATGGACGTCAAGCGCGCTCTTGACGAGTCAGACGGCGACCTTGACGGCGCGAGGCGCGTGCTTCGTGAACGCGGTCAGGCCATCGCGGCGAAGAAGAGCGGACGCGAGGCTACCGAGGGCATCATCGAGGTCTACAAGCACTTCAACGGTCGCCTCGGGGTGCTGGTCGAGATCAACTGCGAGACCGACTTCGTTGCTCGCACCGAGGATTTCCAGCAGTTCACGAAGAACGTCGCGCTGCACATCGCCTCGATGAAGCCTCTGTGCGTCTCGGAAGATGACATCCCGGCCGAGGCGCTCGCCGAGGAGCGTGAGATCGCCGAGAAGCAGGCCGCTGAGATGAACAAGCCGGAGAACATAACGTGTCAGATCGTCGAGGGTCGAGTGAAGAAGTGGACCGCCGAACAGGCGCTTCTGACTCAGCCGTTCGTGAAGGAGCTCGACAGGACGGTCGGAGAGCTTCTTCAGGATACGATTCAGAAGGTCGGCGAGAACGTCGTTATCCGGCGGTTCGTCCGATACGAGCTTTAGTCCTGCCTTGACCAAACCCCTGAAACGCGAGAGCGATTCGTCGCCCGACTCCGGTAACGGCGGCTCCGAACTCGGGGCCGTCAAACGAGTCGTACTCAAGCTCTCGGGTGAGTCCATGGCGGGCGAACGGGACTACGGCATCGACCCGATGAGCCTGAAAGCCGTTGCGGATCAGGTCCAGGAAGCCGTGGAGGCCGGGGCCGAACTCGCGATAGTCATCGGCGGCGGGAATATCTTTCGTGGTTCTCAGGTGGCCGAAGAACTCGGCATCGAGAGCGCGACCGCCGACTACATGTCCATGCTCGGTACGGTGATCAACGCCCTTGCCTTGCAAGCCGCGCTCGAAGAACGGAGCGTTCCGACGCGGGTGCAGTCGGCTATGGAGATCCAGGAAGTCGCCGAGCCGTACATCCGCCGCCGGGCGATGAGGCATCTGGAGAAAGGCCGGGTCGTCATCTTCGCCGCCGGCACGGGCAACCCGTTCTTCACGACCGACACCGGCTCTGCTCTGCGCGCGCTCGAGATCGGGGCTGACGCCCTTCTGATGGCGAAGAACCGGGTTGATGGGGTGTACGATCGCGATCCGCGAAGACACGCCGATGCCAAGATCGTACCCAGGCTCAACTACATGGACCTTCTCTCGGACGAGATATCGGTGATGGACGATACGGCGGCCACGCTTTGTAGTGGTCAGAACCTCCCTATAATCGTCTTCGATATACTGAGGGAGGGGAACGTCCGCAGAATTCTCGCGGGCGAGAAGATCGGGTCGCTCGTCTGGAACGGCGCGGTGGCGGATAGGACAGGGGATGACACTTAACAGGAGGTTCTTGTATGTCTGAGACCGTAGACCTGAGTAGTGCCGAAAAACGGATGCAGGGCGCGGTTGACTCCGCTCGTCAGCAGTTCGGAACGGTCAGAACGGGCCGGGCGAACCCAAGCATCCTCGACCGGGTCGAGGTCGAGGCCTACGGGTCGAGGATGCCCATAAAGAGCGTGGCCAACATCGGTGTCCCGGAGTCTCGACTTCTGACCGTGACGCCGTTTGACCCCAACTCGCTCAAGGACATCGAGCGTGCCATCCGCGACTCGGATATCGGGTTGAACCCGCAGAGCGATGGGAAAATCCTTCGCCTCCCCATCCCGGACTTGACCGAGGACCGCAGACGCGAACTTATCAAGGTCGTGCGTGGCATGGCCGAGGATGCGCGGATCTCCGTGCGCAATATCCGCCGCTCGGAGATGAACGACCTCCACGAGTTTCGCAAGGAAGGGGACATCTCCGAGGATGAGGAACGGCGGGCCGAAGGTGAACTGAACAAGCTCACCAACACCTACGTCAAGCGAATAGACACCGCCCTGGAGGATAAAGAAGCCGAGCTTCTGGAGGTCTGATCCTGGAACGAGCCCGGAACAGCCTCCCCGAAAAACCTTTGCGCGACGGCCTCTCACGGATGCTGAAGCGCGGTCGAGCCGATGCCGCTCCGCTCCCGAAAAAGCAGGACTCCGACGGTCGGAACCCGCGTCACGTGGGCATAATCATGGACGGCAACGGACGCTGGGCCGAGCGGCGCCTCATGCCTCGCGCCGCCGGACACCGGGCCGGGGTGAAGGTTCTGGAGCCGGTTCTGGAGGCCGCCGGGGAGGCCGGGGTCGAGAGCCTCACGCTCTACGCTTTCTCGACCGAGAACTGGGCCAGGCCGCAGGGCGAGGTGGATACCCTCATGCGACTCTTCCTCGAAACCGCAACCGAACGGGTTCCCGAACTAGGAGAGCGCGGGGTCAGGATCCGCTTCGTCGGGCGGCGGGAATTGCTCCCCCGGGATGTTCTGGATTCCATGAGAAAGGCAGAGGATATTACCTCCGGCGGCGATCGCCTCGACGTATACATCGCCCTGAACTACGGTGGGAGGTCCGAGATCGTGGACGCCACGCGGCGTATGATCTCGGACGGCCTGAACCCGGAGGACGTTACTGAGGAGGCGTTCGGACGTTATCTGTACGCGCCGGAGGTCTCGGAGCTGGACCTGCTCATAAGGACGAGCGGGGAGATGAGGATCTCCAACTTCATGCTGTGGCAGATAGCCTACGCCGAACTCTACGTTACCGAGATGCTCTGGCCGGACTTCTCGAAAGAAGAGTTCAACCGCGCGGTCGAGTCTTTTGCCACCCGGTCGCGACGCCGGGGCGGGGTCTGAACCTGCGTCGGAACTCCCATTGAGGCTTCGCAATCTGACTGCGGTCGGGCTTGCCCCGATTATCATTCTCGGTATAGTTATCGGCGACTGGGCCGTTCTGGCCCTCGCC
>JBPCNU010000050.1:0-5483 GCA_051000975.1 Rubrobacter sp. | reverse complement strand
GGTCTATGAAGACGACCGGTATCTCTTCGGCCACCCGTTTCAGAAACGGCGACTCGGCCCGCGCCGGGCTTACGATGATCCCATCGACCCGCTTCTGCATGAGCAGCTCCAGATAGCGGGATTCCTTCTCCGGGTTCTCGTCGGTGTTGCCGAGCATGATGCTGTAACCGTCTTCCCACGCCGCATCCTCGATGGCCCGGGCGAGGTTCGTGAAAAAAGGGTTGATGATGTTCGGGATCACGAGGCCGAGCGTCTTCGTCTTCTCGACCCGCAGAGACCGGGCGAGGGCGTTCGGTCGGTAGCCTATCCTCTCGGCCGCCTCCCGGACCCGCTCCTTGACCTCTTCGGAGACCGGCTGCGCCCCGCTGAACGTGCGCGAGACCGTCGCCACCGAGACCCCCGCCTCCCGAGCCACGTCTTTGATGCTGATCAAGGGCTCACTCGCTAGTCGTCTCTTTGAAGCAAACTGTGTAAACGGCTACCAGTCACTCCGATAATCATACTCTTGGTGTAGCTGCTCTGCTCGCGGATAACCTTTAAACGAGCGGTGGAACATCGCCGCTCACGACCGCGTTCACCAGGTACGGCTGCCCGACGTCGGCGGCCTTCATGGCGCGTTCGAGGGCCGGGACGAGGCCGTCCGGCGACTCGACCGTCTCACCCGCAACGCCGAGACCGCGAGCTATCTGGGTGTGATCCAGACCGGGAACCTCCAGGCCGGGGACGCCTTCAAGGCCGAGCAGATCCCGGAAGCCCTTGAGGATGGAATACCCCCGGTTGTTGACGACGACGAAGACGACCCCGACCCCGTAGCTCGCCGCCGTCCACAGGGCCTGAATGGAGTACATGCTGCTCCCGTCACCGATGACGCACGCGACCGCTCGCTCCGGCATCGCCAGCTTCGCCCCGATGGCGGCGGGTAGACAGAATCCAAGCCCCCCCGCCTCCGACGAGAGATAGGAGTCCGGCGAATCCTTCTTGATGTACCGGTGCAGCATGCCCTTGCTCGACGTTGACTCGTCCGAAATGACGGCGTCGTCCGGGAGCGTCCGGCCCACCGTGTCCATCACGAACGCCACGCTCATCGGCTCCGTCGCCTCCGGTGGTTGCGGTTCCGGCGCCGGGTCGGGCGGCGTCCGGTCTGAATCCGGCACGAGGTCGAGGAGTCCCTTGCACGAAAGCTCCACGTCCCCGACGACGCTCCGGCCCGTTGGGGAGAAGTTCGCCTCTTCCGGGTCGTCGGTGAGCAGAACGACCCTCGTGTCCCCCTCCACGACCGGGCCGGGGAGGTACGGGTAGTACGAGAAGACCCGCGTCCCGATGACCAGCACCGCGTCGTGCGGGGCGAGAGTCTTCGCCACGAACTTCTGGGCGAGCGGCAGGAACCCCCGAAACAGCGGGTGCCGCTGCGGAAATCCCGCCAGAGGGACGACCCCCTCCTGCCAGACCGAGGCGGCCAGCCTCTCCGCCAGCCCCACGACGGAGCCGAAGCCCTCCGGCGAGCTCTTCGGGCCGACCGACCGGGCGACCCCCGGCCCGACGACTATCGCCGGGTTCCGGGCGGCGGCGAGGACTTCCGCCGCTGCGCCGAGCGCCTCCGGGTCCGGGGCGTGGCGGTAGGAGACGCGGGTTACCTCGACGGGCCCGGCATCGAGCTCGGCGTCCCAGTCGTCCATCGGGATGGAGAGGAAGACCGGGCCTTGCGGGGCGGTCATCGCGGTGTGGTAGGCCCGGAGGATCTCCCCCGGCACGTCCTCGGGGCGGCGGGGTTCGTGGCTACGCTTGACGTAGGGTCTAGCGAGCTCCACGAGTTCGCCCTTGAGCATCGGTTCCAGGGCGATATGGCCCCGGTGCTGCTGTCCGGCGGTGACGATCAGGGGCGTCCGGTTGTGCCAGGCTGTTACCATCTGGCCCATCGCGTTCCCGAGCCCGGGGGCGGTGTGGAGGTTGACGAAGGCGGCGTTCCCGCTCTGCCGGGCGTAGCCCTCGGCGATTCCGAGGGCGGAGGCTTCGTGCAGGGCAAGGACGTAGCGGAAGTCGGGCGGCCAGTCGCGGAGCATCGGTAGTTCGGTCGAGCCGGGGTTCCCGAAGACCGTCGTCATCTCCAGCTCCCTGAGCAAGTCCAGCGTTACGTCCCTAACCGTCGGCATAAAAGCGAAACCGCCTCTCTCATCTCTTTTACGAAAACTACGAATTTTCTCCCAAGTACTGCACCTGGATCAAATATACCCGTTCCCGGCCCGCGACACTATCTCGGGGCGGGTCATTCGGGCGGGGCCGGCGTCGCTAGAATAAACTGGCGGACAGGAACCTGACAGGGAACGGACAGGGGGTACGGAGATCGTGCAAGCCGTGAGGGTAGCGAAGACGGGTGGGCCGGAGGTTCTCTCCTTCGAGGAGGTCGAGCGACCGACGCCGGGGGCGGGGGAATTGCTGATAAAGGTCTCCGCGACGGGCGTGAACTACATCGAGACATACCAGCGGGAGGGGATCTACGAGATGGACCTCCCCTACACCCCCGGCTCCGAGGGGGCGGGCGAGGTCGTCGAGGTCGGTGAGGGTGTCGAGGATTTCTCCACCGGGGACTACATTGCGACCGCCGTCGGGGTCGGGCTCTACGCCGAGTACGCGGTGGTCCCGCAGGCGAAGGCCGTCCCGGTCAACGTAACGCTCGTCGAGGCGCGGGTTGCGGCGGCGGCGATGCTCCAGGGGATGACCGCCCACTACCTCACCCACTCGACCTTCCCCTTGAAGGAAAGCCACACGATGCTCATACACGCCGCCGCCGGGGGCGTGGGTCTGCTCGTGTGCCAGATGGCGAAGATGCTCGGGGCGCGGGTCATCGGGACCGCCGGGAGCGAGGAGAAAGCGAAGCTCGCCAGAGCCGCCGGGGCCGACGAGGTCATCCTCTACCGGGAGGAGGACTTCGCCGAAGAAGTCCGGCGCATCACCGACGGAGCGGGCGTTGACGTTGTCTACGACTCGGTGGGCAAGGACACGTTCGAGGGCAGCCTCGACTGCCTGAAGGTTCGTGGGACACTCGTGCTCTTCGGCGCGTCGAGCGGCCCGGTTCCGCCGGTGGACTTGCAGGTTCTGAACCGGAAGGGCGGCTTGTACGTAACCCGGCCCGCGCTCGTCCAGTACACGCAGGGCCGCGAGGAGCTTCTGTGGCGGGCGGAGAGCGTGCTGTCCTGGGTCGGCAACGGCAACCTCGACATCCGCATCGGCGGCGCCTACAAACTGGAAGACGCGAGGCAGGCCCACGAAGACCTGCAGGGCCGCAAGACGACCGGGAAGCTCATCCTTATCCCGGACGCGGGCTGATGTCCGCTCTCAAGCTCGATGTCAACCTCGGGGTCGAGGGGAACTACCTGAAAGACGTGAGGCGCACCTCCAGGGCCGCCGACGAGCTCGGCTTCTCCGGCATCGTCTCGTCGGAGACCAAGCACGACGGCTTCATCCCGCTCGCCCTCGCCGCCGACGCCACCGAGAAGCTCGACCTGCTCACCTCCGTTGCCATAGCGTTCTCCCGGTCCCCGATGGAGGCGGCCCAGACGGCCTGGGACCTGCAGTCCCTCTCGGACGGGCGCTTCATCCTCGGTCTTGGAACGCAGGTCAAAGCTCACGTAACGCGCCGGTTCTCGATGCCCTGGGACAGGCCCGTCGCGAGGTTGCGGGACTATATCCTCGCCGTGCAGGCTATCTGGGGATCGTTCCAGAGCGAAGGCCCCCTGAAGTACGAGGGCGAGTTCTACCAGCACACGCTCATGACCCCGTTCTTCAACCCCGGCCCGGTGGAGCACCCCAAAATCCCGATCTACATCGCCGGGGTGAACACGGCTCTGGCGAGGCTCGCCGGAGAGGTCTCGGACGGTTTCCACGTCCACCCGTTCCACTCGCCGGACTACCTGCGGCAGGTCGTAAAACCCGCCATCGCCGAGGGCGCAGGCAAGGCCGGGCGTTCGGAAGAGGAGATCAAACTCGCCGTCCCCGTCTTCGTCATTACCGGAGAAGACGAGCGGCAGCTTGAGGAGCAGCGTCGGGCGATGCGCCAGCAGACCGCCTTCTACGCCTCGACCCCGACCTACCGGACGGTGCTGGAGGTTCACGGCTGGGGCGAGGTCGGCGAGCGGCTGTCCGGGCTCGCAAGAGAGAAGAAGTGGGCCGAGATGCCGACGCTCATAACCGATGAGATGCTCGCGGCCTTCGCGGTCGAGGGCGCGCCGGATGAGATAGGTCCGGCCCTCGCCGCCCGCTACGGCGGCCTCGTCGACCGCCTCGCCCTCTACATGCCCTACGTCCCCGGCGAACGCGACGAGTTCTGGCAGAGCGTGATCTCAGACGTTACGAGAGAGACCTGAGAGACGAACCCATCCTACTTGCCCTTCTCTACTTGCCCTTCTCTACTTGCCCCTCCCTGACCGACGCTCGCTACAGGCCGCCGGCCCGGACCCGGCCTATCCTCCTACGTGGATGGCGGGCCGTTTCTTGGGGTCTGGTTCGGCCTCGCGCAGAACCTCGCGGGTAACGGGGGCGGTGTCGCCTTCGCCGAAGAGCAGGTAGCGCAGGAGGTAGAGGATGGGGTTACCCTCCGTCCATCCGAAGTAGCAGTGCGGCCTCTGCCCGGTCTCGTCTCGCAGGTGGAGCAGCAGCGCGGCGATGGCGTTCGGGACGGTCGAACTCTCGGCGCGCAGGACCTTGTACTTCCCGACCTCCACGCCCCGGACTTCTACTACGTCGGCGAACTCCGAGGGGTCGGCGACGTCTACTTCGAGGAAGATTATCGTTTCGCCAGTGGGGATGTGGTTGTCCTCATGTTGTTCACGCTCCTTGACGGCGTATTCGTCCGGTATGTCCCCCCGGCGCCGGCGGTGGGCGACGATGTGCAGCTCGCCGCTCTCGGCGGCTTCCCGGATAAAGCGGCGGGCCTCGGCGTCGAGTTCGATGCGCTCGGTGCGGAGTTCGGTCGTGCGGGCGGCCCGGGAGACAAGCGAGACAAGGACGATAGCGAGGATAAAGAACAGGGCTATGAGGAGCCCGTCGGGGCGTTGGATCTCGTTTGCCGTCAGAGCGTAGACGAAGATCGCCGAGATGGCGATGAAGAACACGCCCATCCTGCGGTTCCCGCGCCGGAAGGTCGCGAGCGTAACGGCGACGGCGGCGGAGGTCATCATCGCGAGAACCCCGGTCGCGTCAGCCCCGGCCTGAGCGTCCACGCTAGCCCCGAACGCTATCGTCACGATAAAGGCGACCGCCGTGTAGACTAGCACCATCGGGCGCACCGCCCGGCCCCACTCCGGGGACATCCCGTAGCGCGGCAGGTAACGCGGGACTATGTTCAGAAGCCCGGCCATCGCCGAAGCCCCGGCGAACCAGAGAATGGCGATGGTCGAGGCGTCGTAGACCGTCCCGAAGCCGTCGCCGAGGTACTGGTGAGCGAGGTAGGCCATCGCCCGACCGTTCGCCGGACCGCCCTCCTCGAC
>JBPCNU010000049.1:0-3993 GCA_051000975.1 Rubrobacter sp. | reverse complement strand
TGTCCGGCTCCGTCCCCGGTAGCCGCTTCGTTTAACGTGCCAGAAAGATAACAACCCCCTTGCCATCAGTCCAATTGTTTGCTTGAATTATCTCCATAGACTATATTTATACCTCTGGGAGTCAGATTGTGTTGTACAGGCAGATGGAGTGTTTTCTGGCGGTGGCGCGGCTCGGCAACCTGAGTCGGGCGGCAGAGGAGATGTTCCTGACGCAGCCGACGTTGACGGCGCGCCTGAAAGGGCTGGAGGAGGAGGTCGGGGAGCCGCTCTTCGTCAGGACGAGCCGGGGGATGCGCCTGACGGACGCGGGGCGGGAGTTCGTGCCGTTCGCCGAGCGGTCCATCGAGAGCTTCAAGGACGGCAAGCGTCGGCTCGCCGAGATGCGCGAGGGTTCCGGCGGGCGGCTCGTGCTCGGGGCGTCGCCCGGCGTCGGGACTTACGCGCTGCCGGGGCTTCTGGAGCGGTTCGTCGGGGCGTATCCGAACGTGTCGGTCTCGGTCAGGACGGGACATTCGGAGGAGATAATGGCGATGACGCTCTCCGAGGAGGTGCAGCTCGGCCTCACGCGCTCGATGCGACACCCGGAGATAGAGAGCCTGCCGCTATATGACGACGAGCTGGTCCTGGTCGTGGACCCCGGACACCGTTTCACGACGCGGGGTTCGGCGGAGTTGTCGGAGCTCGCCGAGGAGCAACTCATCTTCTACGACACACAGTCGAGCTACTACGAGCAGACAAGCGAGATGTTCAGGAACGCAGGTCTCAGGGAGGAGCTTCGGACGATGGAAGTAGACAACATCGAGGCGGCGAAAAGGATGGTCGAGCATCGCCTCGGAATAGCGTTTCTGCCGCAGTCGGCTATTTTGAGGAGTGTCTCGGCGGGGAACCTTTCCATGATCCCGGTAGACGACGTACCCGCCATGAACCGTCAGATGGTCGCCCTCAAACGTCGGGACGTGCCGGCCAGCGGCCCGGTCGCGGCTTTCTTAGAGCTTGCGAACCAGATGGCCGAGTCGGAGACGAGAGAGCAACTCTCCCCCGCTCTTGCGGCGGAGTTCGAGAGCCTGCAACTAATAGATCTGTTCACCTGAGCGAGAGGACCGCTCGCTCATCAGCAACCTCGTCCGGGATACCAGCAACTTCGCAGTCGTCCCGGCCGTCGTCAGGCTCGCCCACTCGCTGGGCCTCAAGGTCGTAGCCGAAGGCGTGGAGGATCCAGAGGAGGACACGAAGGTTCTGAAGGTTTGTCCGTTAGAGGCTCATACAGGAGCTATGAAAAGAGCTGTAAAAATCCTCGATCCCTGGCGCGTATACTAGGCTCGTAACAGAAAAATACACGATCACAGTCATCAGGCCGGAGGCGAGGCGTGGATTACATCCGAGAGCGGGAAGCAAAAACTATCGTGGTCGCCGAAGGCGACCAGACGGGCCAGGAACTACTGGACGAGGCTCTACGTATCCTCGATCCTTCGGTAACGGGGATAGACGTGAACTTCCTGCGCTACGACCTGTCGCTCGATAACCGCCGAAAGACCAAGAACGAGGTCGTCCACGAGGCCGCAGCGGCCATGCGCGAGCACGGCTTCGGCTACAAGGCGGCGACCATTACCCCCGAAAAAGCCGGGGACGTGGGCTCCCCGAACGCGATCTTGAGAAAAGGCATAAACGGCACCGTGATCGTTCGCACGGGACGGCGCATCCCCGGTGTGAACCCGCTTCCGGGCGTGCACGCCCCGATCTCGGTCGTCAGGATGGCGGTGGACGACGCTTACGGCGCGGAGGAACACCGCGAGGGCGAGGGTCTCGACGAGGTCGCGTACCGGACCGAGAAGATCAGCCGCCGTGTCTGCCGGGGCGTCGCGGAGTTCGCCTTCGTCCACGCGAGGAAGATGCGCGCGAAGGTCTTCGGCGGTCCGAAGTGGACCGTCTCCCCGACCTACGAGGGGATGCTCAAGGAGGAGATGGACCGGGCCGCCGAGAACAACCGCGACATCCGCTACGAGCCGCAGCTGATAGACGCGACCTACGCGCTGCTCCTGACGACCTACGGCGACCCGCTCGTCATCCCGACCCTCAACCGCGACGGCGACTGCCTCTCGGACATGGTCATGCAGATGTTCGGCTCGATAGCCGGGGCGGAGTCGCTCCTCATCTCCCTCGACGACGACGAGAACCCCGAGACGGTCATGGCTGAGGCTCCGCACGGGACCGCCCCCTCGCTTGAAGGCAAGAACATCGCTAACCCGCTCGCCATGATCCTCGCCGGAGCCGCGGTCTTCAACTACTTCGACGAAGAGGATGCGAGCCGCGCCTCCCGCGCCATCTACGAAGCGACCTTCGAGACTATCCTCAACGGCAGCCGCACCGCCGACCTCGGCGGCTCGACCGGGACGAGCGAGTTCGTGGACGAGGTTATACGGAGCCTCAAGACCAAGATCGAAGTCTGGAGCGCCCTTGCCTGAGAGGCGCACGGTAATAGCATTCGAGATCCCGAGAGACGCCTTCGGTCCGCTCGCCCTTGCGGCCCTCTCGGGCGTTCGCTCTCTTGCTCCGCCCGCGCTCCTCGCCCGGGCGATCAGGCGCGGTGAGACCCCGAGCCTCGAAACCACGCCCTTCGCAAAGCTCGGCCCCGCCGCAAACGCGCTTTTATTCCTGATGGTCGGGGAGATGCTGGCGGACAAAACACCCTTTATCCCGGCGAGGACTTCACCCGGACCGGCCCTCGGTCGCGCTCTCTCCGGGGCCCTCGTCGGGGCTACGCTCTCCGCCTCCGCTGGTCACGGAAGCGTAGCGGGCGCTCTCACAGGCGGAGCATCGGCGCTCGCCGGACTCCTCGCCGCCGACCGGGCGAGAGGCTGGGTGACCGGAAGCGCGAACATCCCCGACCCGCTGTGGGGCGCGCTGGAAGACGCGCTCGTGCTGTTCGCCGGGAGCCGCCTGACAACAAAGCGTCCCTGACCGCCGGAGACAGCGGAGATGCCCGGGAAGAAGAACGCGGGTCTTCTTGGCGAGCCGCTTGGGGTCCCGGTCCCTCTTACCCCCTGCAGCGAGTCCTGACCTCGCGGGTTCCCCCGGCAGGGTCGCGCTTCGAATAGAACTCATCGGCTCGATCGGCGTACCGGGCCTCCCGGCGAAGCCCGTAATAGGCGTTCTCGTAAGCGTTGCGGACCTCGGAGATGAGGACGCCTACGGGTTCCCCTCGGAGTCGCTCGGCTGACCGATGCGCGCCCGAGTGATCGTGCGCCGTTTCTTCCGGATCCGGGCTGGCAAGCGGGACGCCCACATCCACCTCGTCGAGCGCAGCGGCGAGGCATACGCACGACTTGAGAAGGAGCTCGCCGGACGCGTCAAGGACGCCCGGGTCTCCTACACGGAACAAATCCCGCTTTATAGAAAAAACGCTGAGCCTCGCCGATACGTAGGCCTCAACGTGGCGTTGGAGAGTCGGCTACCCGCTCGCAGACCCTTCCGTCAGACCCCGAACCGACCGAGCGTACTTTCGACCATCCCGACGTACCCGCCACCGAAGAAGTACACGTGAACCAGCAGCGGATACAGCGCATATACGTGGCGACGCGATTCGAAGAAGCCGTCCGGTATGGGCCGGAGTTCGTTGTAGCGCCGGAAGAATTCTTCCCCGAAGGAGTCGAACAGCGAGATGTAGGAAAGCTCCACCTCCGGGTCGGCGTGGTAGATGGCCGGGTCAAGAAACGCCGTTACCCGGTCGCCCTTCACGAGGACGTTCTGGCTCCACACGTCACCGTGGACAAGCGAGGGACGCATCGGCTCTTCTATGAGAGCCCCGATCTTTCCGGCGAGGGCCTCCACCCGGCGCCTGACCTCCAGCGGCAGCCGACCCGACTCGTGAGCTACGCCGGCCAGGTAGAGCAGCCGCTGGTCCCGGAAGAACTCGACCCAGCTCTCCGTCTTGGGGTTCGGCTGCGAGAGAGAGCCGA
Organism: Rubrobacter sp.; assembly: GCA_051000975.1. Taxonomy (GTDB): domain Bacteria; phylum Actinomycetota; class Rubrobacteria; order Rubrobacterales; family Rubrobacteraceae; genus Rubrobacter. Next base: position 37 of record JBPCNU010000049.1, on the reverse strand, counting down.
TGAGCGTGTCCCGCTCGTGTCCGAACGAGTCAGCCGT
>JBPCNU010000048.1:0-3921 GCA_051000975.1 Rubrobacter sp. | reverse complement strand
TTATGGCGGCGTGGAAGGCATCGCCGAGCCACAACTCCGCGATGCTCGACGGAAACTACAAGGTAGTGGGCCTCTCGCGGCTCGAAGTAGAAGGGTCGCCGTTCGGCTGGTACTGGACGACGGACTTCGGGAGCTTCGTAGACCCGTCGGCGCAGACCGGCGATCAGGCAGATCAGGCAGAGGCGTCCCAGTCGGATCAGGACGGTCAGCAGGCCGGAGCCAGCGACAACCGGCGCGAGAATGCGGTACGAAACGGTCAGTTCGCAAACGGGGAGTTCTGGGAGCAGAACGCGAAGGACGGGGCGAAGTTGATCCTGCGCGGCCAGCTGGTCAGGATGGGCGGCTATGACGACGGTAACGACCAGGTTCGGCAGCGGATCGAGGTCAAGCCCGGCGCGGTGCTGCGCTACGATTTCAAGGTTTCGTCCGCCGGGGACGGAGACCCGAACGACCGTCTCACCGTCCGGCTCACCGATGAGAACGGGAAGCCCGTGGCCAGCCTGAAGAAGTACAGCGGCAGAAACGAGACCGACTGGAAGCGCCAGAGCGTCCGGCTCTCGGAGTACGCCGGGCAGGACCTCTACCTCAGCTTCGTCGCCCGTACGAACGGCGAGCGTGACTCGTACTTCTACGTGGACAACGTCTCGGTTCTTTCCTGAACAAGTCGCTCTAACCTCATCGCCCGAGCGACCAGTTCAGCTCTTCAAGAGCCTTTTTCGCGACCCCGGTAAGAGCCTTCGGGTGCTTGAGGATGTCGTAGATGGGGGCGTCGCCGGTGAAGGTTGCGATCAGGGTCGCCCTCAGCGCCGCATCACCCTCACAGGCCTTGAAGACAGGCTCCAGCAAGTTCAGGTTCGGGAGGATATCCACGACGGCCTGACCGGAGACGTGTTCCCTGGCCCGCTTCTTCCTTAGCTGCTTGCCGTAGCCGGAGAGCGTCGCGGCGGAGAAGTCGTTCCTCGCGTGCGCCTCATAGGCCCAGGACGCGGCGAGCCTGCCGGATTCGATCGCGTACCCGACCCCCTCGCCGCTGATCGGGTGCACCATGCTCGCAGAGTCCCCGACGGTCATCATCCCCTGCGTGTAACGCTTCGCGCCGAGCATCCCCATCTTCAGCGACCAGCTCTTCGCCGGGCCTTCGGCTTCTGCCCCGTCGAGCCACTCCTGCATGATGGGTTCTTCCAGGAAACGGTCGTAGAAGTCCGTCAGGCTCCGCCCGGACTTCGCGAGTGCCTTCGTCGAGACCCCGGCTCCGACGTTTGCCGTGCCGTCTCCGAAGTAGAAGACCCAGCCGTAGCCGGCGTGTCCCTCGTTCATGTCTTTTGTGATGAAGATCTGCAAGTCCTGCTGGTTCGGGCCGTTCACGTTCTTGAAGTACTGCCTGCGGGCTACGGCGTTCTGGCGAGCCTTTATCCTGTCGCGGGCGAAGTTGCCGATGCCGTCCGCCGCCACGACGAGCGGCGCCGAGAAACGCAGATCGCCTGGGCCGTTCTGGGCTTCGACCCCGGTCACGGACCCGGCGGGGGAGCGCAGGAGCTTCGTTGCCCGGATGCCTTCCAGTACCTCGACCCCGGCTGACTTCGCCTGTCCGACGAGCTTCTCGTCGGTCTCCTGGCGTCGGACGGTGTAGCCGCGCGGGCCATGCAGCGTTGCCGGGACGGTGTGACGGAAGCTCGCGGTGTCGGTGTAGAGTGAGAAGCCGGTGAAGCGACCGTGATGCGGTTCTTCGAGCCAGTCTCCAAGGCCCATGAGCGTAACTTCTTCGGTGGCGTGGGGCATCAGGCCATCGCCGCAGGGCTTGTCTCGGGGGAAGGTCTGCCGGTCAAGCGCGAGGGTCTTTAGACCGGCTCTCGCGCCATAGTAGGCGGTCGCGGCCCCGCCCGGCCCCGCCCCGACGACTATAAGGTCATACCGCTCGGTTCTCTCCGATTCCAGGCTCATCTTTTGGCTTCCATCTCCTCCGCTCGCAAACCCGGCCTCCAGCCTTCAGGTCACGCTTCATTATACTTTCACCGACCACGCCCGCTTTCCGGGCAGAAGCCGCAAGGAATCCGAGACGGAGGAACGACGATGCCAGTAGACCGCAGCAGACCGGCGAGGTATGAAGTTGGAGGAAGAGCGGCCCTCAAGGCGACGGGGCAGCCGGTCGAGGTGCTGGAGGTCAGGCGCGGTGAGTTCGTGCCGGACTTCGTTTACAAGGTAAGGATCCTCGCCGAGAAGCCAGCCAGACCCTACAACCTCTCCGTCCCCGAACACGACCTCTCGGATGCTCCGGATCGCCCCGAAGGATAGAGTGTCGCGTTTCAATCTTACGGAGAGTTACGGAGAGCCCGTGATGTCCATGTAGGCGACGTCCACGAGCGGGACGCCCGACTTCAGGGTGTGGGCGACGGCTCGTTCGAGGGCGTCGGAGGCCACATCGGGGTCGGGGAAGTGGGCATCGAGGAGTCGGGCTGCGCGGGCGATCTCATAGAAGGAGAAGCGGCGACGCTCCGCGGTCAGCCGGTAGACGGTGTGGAGGACTTCGAGGCGCAGCGAGACGAGCTGCTCGAGTCGCCAGCGGATCTCATCCACCGTCAGGTTCATCGTCTGGTAGAGGCGGGCGAGGTCCGCGATCCTCACCAGAACGTCGCGGCGTTTGCACAGCCGCGACACGGAGCTTTCGTCGAGATACCGGTGGACCGTGATCCTCGCGAGCAAACTCCGGCCTTCTTCGCTTGCGTAGTTTGGCAATGCGACAAAGTCCCTCTCGCCGGAGGCTCTGTGGAATGGTATCTCCCTCCCTTTGAGGTAGATCCTCGGTGTGTGGCCGCCCGCGTAGTACGAGATATGCGCCGCGACCCGCCGCGCCCGGCTCGCCTCCGTATCCGAGACCTGCACCCACCTCCGGAAGGAGCTCCCGTAGAGCCGTTCGAGGGCGCGCCACGTTGCGTCTCCGGCGAGGTCGAGGTCTCCCGGTTTGGCCGTTACGATCGAGACGCTGAGGCCGGGGGACTCCGCCCGGTAGACGGACTCTATCTCGAGGATCAGGGCGTGAAAATCCTCGTCCACGACCCCGGAGAGGTAGCGACGACGCTCGGCGGGCAGCACGTACATGAGGCGGCTCTTGATCCTCCGCTCCCGGCCCTCCGAGGCTTTCAGCCGGTCTATCGCCTCGTAGAGCTTCCTCCGGCGTTCGTAGACCAGGCCCGTCAACTCGACGACCTCAGGGTCGGTAGAGGAGCCTTTCGACCACGCATCGTCCCGCTCGGAACAGGCCGCCTCGTGGGCGTTCTCCGCTCGCATGACGGCTCGCTCCTCGGATTCACGCTCCGCCTGAGCCGCCGCTAATTCTCTCTCCAGTGTCTCGATTGTGGAAGACATCCACGACCCCCTTGAGGAGGGTTTTCATCCCCGATTTCAATAAAGCTGTAGGCTGATTCTACAGTACCCGGAGGCAGAGCCGTGACTGTACCGGAGAACAGGCGGGTTGCGTGGCTCACCCAGAAGCGTTAGATTGCGGATAGAACATCGGTTACAACGTTTACGCGACGTGAAACGGACGTGAAATCGGGAGTTCGGAGTTTGTTCGAGCCACGGTTACCAAGGGAGGAGCGCTAGATGGACTTCAATACGGGCGGTTCTGGTACGGGTGGTACCGGCACGGGTGGTACGCCGCCGCCGTCGGGGGCGGGCCGGGGTCTGTCGGGTGGTTTGGTCAGGGAGTTCACGCTTTCGGATCCGGTGGGGAGTTTCGTTGCGACGGTGCGGGGAGTGGTGCTCTCGCCGGCTACGTTCTTCCGGGGGATCAGAAAGAGCGGCGATTATGTGGGGCCTGTAGTCTTTGCGCTGATCTGCTCCGTCGTGGCGGGAGTTCTCGGTGCTGTGGTGAGCCTGCTGACGAACTTGATCGCGGGGAACGGGGCCGGAGCGGCACTTGGC
>JBPCNU010000047.1:0-3105 GCA_051000975.1 Rubrobacter sp. | reverse complement strand
GGTGAGTGGTTCGTGGGGGTTCCTGTAGGGCTCCTGCCGACTACTCTCCACCAACCCTCCGGTTTTCTACCAGCTACTCGTTGCCGACCACTCGACCGTCTCACGGTATCTCACGGCAGGTTTTCGTAGACCTTTCGGACGCTTTCACGGGTCATCAGGCCGAATTTGGCGGCTATCTCAGCGGCTTCACCGGAATCACGGACGAGGTACATCCTGGCGTCGGCTGGCGTGAGTTCTGCGGCGAGGTCACGAACTTCTTCGCGGCGGGCGGCGCCGGTAACGTCCCGGATGAAGGCGGCTTTTATGCGGCCAGGATTCTGGTGGATGGCTTTGGCGTAGATCTCCGGGTCTTCCTCCCCGGAGTCCCCGATGAGGATGAATTGTTCGTTCCGGTAGGTTGAGAGGAGCCGCTGTATCGCCCCGAGCTTGTGGTCTTCGTGGCTCCCGAAGACGTTCAGCGACCAGTCCTTGAGAAAGATGGGGCCGAGTGGGACCTCGTGAACGTCCATAAACTCGACGAGCAGGTCGTAGATATTCCACGGACCGCTCGATACGTAGAAGAGCGGGTTGCGCCTCTCTCCGTCGCTCCCGCCCTTGAGGGCTTCGTAGAGTACCGCGACGCCGGGGAACGGCAGGCGAGTGTGGGCGTTGTTGAAGAGGACGATCCAGAGCATCGCGAGCAGGTTCGTCACCCGCGAGTCGAGCACGGTGTCGTCGAGGTCGCTTATCACGTAGAACTCGGCGTCTTCGGACGGGACGAGCGACCATCCCCTCGTCCTGACGCTCCCCGGCTTGCCCGGCCTCCTGAGTTCCATCTCGACCGGGTGCCACTCGAACTTCTCGTCCGGGTCCTTGTCTTCGGGGAAGTCCAGTCTCAGCTCAAAGAAGCCTTCATCGTCGGCCTTTGTCTCGACCTCGATGCCGAAGCGTCGTCCCCGGACGATGGCGTTCGGGATCTCGGAACTGTTGAAGCGTCGGATCATGTTCCTGAGGTTGCCGAGGGCGGTGTCCTCGTGGGACGAGGGCGTTATGCCTTTTCCTTCGAGGACGCGGCCCTTGATATAGATGGAGTCCTGGGTCCCGTGTCCCCGGTACGGCAGGACTTCTATCCGGTCGAGGAGCCCGAGGCGGATCTTCCACGCGAACCTCACCCGGTTGAACGCCGCCTCGCCCGCATGAAAGACCGCCCCGAGGACGTGCCTAGACTGCCGGAAGGCGAACCGCCCCGCAACCCTCACGGGCTTGGACGGGGTTACCGCTCGAATGAAGAGTTCTTTCTTGTTCCACGTTTCCATAACGGGGGGTACTGTACCCGAACACCGGACATTCCACCGCCGGTTGCAACCGACCGACCCGGCGGCGAACCTTCTACAACGGTCTTTATGACGACTGGTTCACGTTCGCAGCGGCTTTCGCCAGCCCCGAGAAAAGTCCGGCCTGCGGAGTAAATCTGCCACCGGGATGCCCAAGTGAGCGGCTTGTGTTTGTATAAACCACCAAAGGTCGACGCTCTCGCAGACCCGCTTCAGTTATCCGCTTTCGCGGTCTACTCTAGCGGGAGAGCGGGAGATCCACACCCCCGTCCTCCTGAGGGTCGAAGCCTTAGGTGCGAGCTATACCGACCGACTCGTCTAGTTCCATAGTCCGTCCATCGTGGGCTTGCGAGGTGATACTTGATGGCCTTGCCGAGCGTCTGGTCGTTCGTCGCAAACATTCCGCCGCCGCATTCGCAGTCGTAAACGCGAGTCTGTACCGGCATGTAGTCCCCTTCCCCGAATGGCTCCCTGGCGTGATGTAAAACTCGAGAAAGTGTAACGTCCGTAACACCGGGCACGGGTAGACCCGCAAAGATGACACGAAAAGGCACGAAAACGCATACTGAAGGAGCAAAGAGATGATCACGGTCCACCACCTGAATGCTTCGCGCTCGATACGAATCCTATGGCTGCTCGAAGAACTCGGCCTCAAATACGAGATCGCCCGCTACCAGCGCGACCCGAAGACCAACCTCGCCCCGCCCGAGATGCGACCCGTGAGCCCCGTCGGGAAATCCCCGACCATCGAGGACGCTAACAGAGGCGGGAAGCTCGTCTTCGAGAGCGGCGCGATAGTCGAGTATCTGATCCGCAACTACGACGGAGAGCACGAACTCGCCCCGAATGCCACCGACCCAGAATACGACGACTACGTCCGGTGGCTGCACTACGCCGAAGGCTCGGCGATGCTCCCGGTGATGCTCTCGCTCTACATCTCGCGACTCGAACCGGGGGCCGGAGACCCCGTAAAGCCTAGAATCTCCAGCGAGATAGACAACCATTTCGGCTACATCTCGCGCCACCTCACGGGCAGAGAATTCCTCGTCGGAGACGGTCTGACGGGGGCCGACGTACAAATGGTCTTCGTGGTAGAGGCGGCGCACAAGATGGACCTCGCAGGCAAGTTCCCGAACCTGAAGGACTACTACGAGCGGTTGCAAGGTCGCCCGGCCTTCGAGCGAGCGATGGAGCGAAGCGGAGAGCCACCGCTAAAGCCGTTCAGGTAGAGCCCGGGTAAAAGCCCCTACCCGATAGCCCCGACGAACCCGGCGAGGAACCAGGTAAACGCACCCCAGCTCACGAAAGAAGCCGCCCAGAGAAACTTGCCCCGCCGTTTCAGACGCCGGATATACTGGCGGCCCGATTCGCTGATCCTACCCCGGCGGTTCGCCTCCTCCATCCTCCCGACGGAGGCGAGGGTGAAGATCGTCAACCCCACCGTCAGCAGCACCGGGATACAGGTTACGAAGACCCCGTAATTGTAGAAAGCCTCGATCTCGCCCCCGAAATATTCGCTCGAACTACGATGCTTCTCGCTCCTGCGATTGTACGTTACGAGCGGAACGGAAGAGCGAACGGCCAACCGTAAATCCCCTGTCGGTGTCCTGCGCTGAGGACAGAGACCGTCCCCATTTCGAGTTCCCCACCCTCGGCTACGAAGAGATCGTCCATTGATCTCCTGCTCGCACACTGCGGTTCCCGGTGGGTGCGGGTCTTGAGCGGGTTCGGCTCTGGCATCTCCCGTACTCTTCTTCCGGCGTGATCCGGCTCCTCAGTGCCTTCTCTGCCA
>JBPCNU010000046.1:0-4005 GCA_051000975.1 Rubrobacter sp. | reverse complement strand
CTCAGGTACAGCGGGTCAGCGCCGGGCTTGAGGTCGAGTTCCTCGATCTCCATCGCCATGATGCGCGGCAAGCCTTCCTTTCGCTCGACGCGCCCCTTGACCTTCACGACCGCGTCCTCCCGAATCGCCACCGAGAACTTCGCGTACACCCTCGGGAAGACCATCACCTCCGCGAGCCCGCGCATGTCGTCGAGCTGCATCATCGCCATCATGTCGCCCTTGCGCGTCGTGTTCACCCGCACGCTCGTCGCCAGTCCGCCGACCCACACGAAGTCACCGTCGCGCCTGCCGTCGAGCTCCGAGACGCTCGTGTCAACGTGCTTCTTCAGCTTGTGCATCACCGGACGCAGCGGGTGATCGGAAACGAACAGCCCAAGCGTCTCCTTCTCCCATTCGAGCGTCTCGCGCTTGTCATCCTCCATCTCGGGGATGTCGGGCTTCGGCGGGGCGAGCTCCGTCACGTCGAACATGGCGAACTGTCCCTCGTCCGCGCCCTTCTGCCCGGCTGCCGCCCGGTCTACGGCCTGAGCGTGAACGGCCAGCAGAGCCTGCCTGCCGCAGCCCATCGAGTCGAATGCCCCACACTTTATAAGCGACTCCAGAACGCGTTTGCCTATCGTCTTCGGCGGGACGCGGTCGCAGAAGTCAAAGATGTCGGCGAACGGGCCGCCCTCTTTCCTCGCTTCTATGATGGCGTCTACGCAGCCCTCCCCGACGCCCTTGACGGCGGACATGCCGAACCGGATCTTCCCGTCTACCGCCGTGAAACGATGCCCGCTCTCGTTCACGTCCGGGGGCAGCACCTCGATCTTCATGGCCCGGGCCTCCGCCACGTACTGCGGAACCCGGTCCTTGGTGTTCATCACGCTCGACAGCAGCGCCGCCATGTACGCCGTCGGATAGTGAGCCTTCAGATACCCGGTCTGGAACGCAAGGAACGAGTAGCACGCCGAGTGGCTCTTGTTGAACGAGTAGCCCCCGGCCTTCTCCATCCAGCCCCAGAGTTCCTCCGCCACCTCGAGCCCGACGCCGTTGGAGTCGCAGCCGGAGACGAACTTGTCTCGAAGTGGCGCGAGCATCGCGAGGTTCTTCTTGCCGATGGCCTTCCGCAGCGTATCCGCCTCGCCGGGCGTGAAGCCGCCGATGGATTTGCTTATCTCCATCAACTGCTCCTGATACGCCGCCACCCCGTAGGTCGGCTCCAGAATCGGCTTCAGCCGCTCGTCCAGGTACTTGACGCTCTCGGGGTCGTGCTTGCCTTTCTTGAAGGTCGGGATGTAGTCCATCGGGCCGGGTCTGTAGAGCGCGTTCAGGGCGACGAGGTCGTCGAAGCGGTCGGGGCGGACTTCCTGAAGCATCCGCTGCATCCCGCTCGACTCGAACTGAAACACCCCGAACGTATCCCCCCGCTCGAAGAGCTTCAGCGTCTCCCCGTCGTCTAAGAGGATGTTCGCGATGTCCACCTCCTCGCCGGTGTTCTCCTTGATGGTGGCGAGCGTTTCCTCGATCACGTCGAGGTTCCGCAGGCCGAGGAAGTCAACCTTCAGAAGCCCGAGGGCCTCCACGTCGCTCATCGGGTGCTGCACCATGACCGCGATCTGTTCGTCCTCACCGTCGCTGTCGGACTTCCCGGACTTTTTGACCGTCTGGAGCGGCACGATGTCGGTCAGTTTTTCTTCGGAGATAACGACCCCGGCGGCGTGGGTTCCGGCGTGTCTTGCGTAGCCTTCGATCTCGAACGCGGTATCGAGCACCTGTCGCGCCGACTGGTTCTGCTTTACGTACTGGATCATCTCCCGAGCCTGACCGGGATGCTTCTCCCCCGGCTCGTACTCCCCATCGTCTCTTTGTATCAGAACATCGCGTAAACCCGTGCCGACTGGTTTCTCGGGGATAAACTTGGCTAGTTTGTCGGTCTCACCGTAGGGGAACTGGTAGATGCGCCCTGAGTCGCGGATGGCGGCTTTGGCGCCGATGGTCCCGAAGGTGATGATCTGAGCCACGTGCTCGTGGCCGCCGTACTTCTCGGTAACGTAGCGCATCACCTCGGCGCGGCCCGAGACGGAGAAGTCGATATCCACGTCCGGCATGCTGATGCGGTCCGGGTTCAGGAACCGCTCGAAAAGGAGCGAATACTTCAAGGGGTCGAGGTCCGTGATCTCCAGCGCGTAGGCGACTATCGAGCCCGCAGCGGAGCCTCGTCCCGGTCCGACGGCTATCTTCTGATCCTTCGCGTAGCGCACGAAGTCCCAGACGATAAGAAAGTAGTCTTCGAAGCCCATCTTCCCGATGGTCTCAAGTTCGAAGTCGAGCCGCTGCTGGACTTGCAGCGACCGCGCCCGCTCCCCGTAGCGATGCACGAGGCCGCGTTCGCAGAGTTCCCGCAGGTAAGACTTCGCCGTGTGTCCGGTCGGCTTCTGGAAGTTCGGGAGGCGTGTCTTACCGAGCTCCAATCCTACGTCCTCGACGCTGTTCACGACCTTGATGGTGTTTTCGAGGGCCTCGGGGTGGTCCGGAAAGATGCGGGACATCTCTTCCTTCGACTTCACGTAGAACTCGTTGCCGTCGAACTTCATGCGCTTCGGGTCGTCGTAGAACTTTCCCGTCCCGATGCAGAGCAGCACGTCGTGCATCTTCGCGTCGGCGCGGCTCGTGTCGTGCGAGTCGTTCGTCGCTACGAGGTCTATCCCGGTGTCCTTGTAGAGCTTCAGGATGCCCTCGTTCACGCGCCGCTGAAGGTCTATGCCGTGATCCTGCATCTCCAGATAAACAGCGTCGAAGATCTCCTGATACTCCAGCAGCCGTGCTCGCGCCTCGTCGAGCTTCCCTTCCAGGATCTTCGACGGAACCTCCGCCGAGAGACATCCCGAGAGACAAATGATTCCTTTGCCGTACTGCCTGAGCAGTTCTATATCCACGCGCGGCTTGTAATAGAAGCCTTCGAGGTATCCGGCGGTCGAGAGTTTGAGGAGGTTCTTGTATCCCTCACCCGTTCGGGCGATTAGCGTCAGGTGGTAGTAGTGGCCGCGCGTCCGGTCGTGACGGTCTTTCGTGACGTAGACCTCGCAGCCCATGAGGGGCTTTACTCCGGCCTTCGTCGCCTCCTGATAGAACTTCACCATCCCTTACATGCAGCCGTGGTCGGTGAGCGCGATGCCGGGCGAGTTCTCACCCTTCGCGAACGCAACGAGATCCTTTACGTGGCTCGCCCCATCCAGCATCGAATACTCCGAATGGCAGTGCAGGTGCGCGAAATCCCCGCCAGATGACAAACTCTCGACCCTACCTCTCGTCTCGTTACACCTTCAAAAGAGCTTCCGGCGACGCCCCGAATCGGAGTGCGCCGCCGGTCACCTGTTCTCCCACAGAACATCCTCTGCGCCCGACACTATACGAGAACGAAGCCGCGAATGCAGCCTCAAGGTGAAGTTCAGGAAAAGCCGTTTGCAGGAGTTTTCACACGTAATAACCGATGCTTGCCGGGTCGTGTAGTGGATCTCCCGGTGGGCCGGCACCTTCTGCTAGGGGCTCTGGCGGGCAGGTTCCTGCTCTTCGGCCTCGTCCTTCCAGAGAAACCAGTTCAGGGCGATCTTGGCCGAAAGCACCGCAAAGAGGAGGGCGAACGCGCCGCTCTTGAGGTCGTGGAGCCAGGCGGTGTAGACGACGAGGGAGGAGGAGACGACTATCGCAGCGACCCCGACGAAGAGCGTTACGGCCAGCAGGAAACGCTGTCCCCAACGCCCGAACGCCCCGGGACGCAAGCTAGTCCCCGGACGATGATGAAGACGAGGAGGACGAAGACGCCGCTGCCTTCTCTTTGGAGGATGAGTCTAGTTTGGATCCGTTCGAGCCGCTGTCGGAGGAGCCGTTGGAAGAATCGCCGTTCTTCGCGACGCTGGACTCTCCGGGCGGGGTGGTCTTGCTCGTTCCTGAATAGTCGGTCGAGTAGAAGCCCGAGCCTTTAAAGGAGATCCCGACCGGCTGCATCACCTTCACCACCGAGGC
>JBPCNU010000045.1:0-4172 GCA_051000975.1 Rubrobacter sp. | reverse complement strand
CCCCCACGAACCACTCACCACTTCGACCAACCCCGGAGCGCGGCACGCTGGCGAGCGACTAAAACTCCGGGTTCGTGACGGCGCCTTCCGAGGCCGAGGAGACGAGCGCAGCGTATTTAGCCATGACGCCTCTCTCGAAGACCGGCTTCGGCTCCGTCCAGCCTTCGAGGCGGGCCTCAAGCTCCTCGTCTGTCAGATCTACGGCGAGGGTCCGGTCTCCGAGGTCGAAGGTGACGGTGTCGCCGTCCCTGAGCGCGGCTATCGGGCCGCGATGCGCCGCCTCCGGTGCGACGTGGCCGGCCATGAAGCCTCGCGTCGCGCCGCTGAACCTGCCGTCCGTGAGCAGGGCGACCGTCTCGCCGAGCCCCTGTCCGACGATGGCCGAGGTGACGCCCAGCATCTCGCGCATGCCGGGGCCGCCCTTCGGGCCTTCGTAGCGAATGACCACCACGTCGCCGCTCTGTATCCGGCGCGACTGAACCGCCTCCATCGCCTCCTCCTCGGAGTTAAAGACGCGGGCCGGTCCCGTGTGGTCGTCGCGGGTGTACCCGGCGACCTTCATTACGCATCCCTCCGGCGCAAGGTTCCCCTTCAGAATAACGAGGCCGCCCGACTTCCTCAGCGGCTCGGCGACGCTCACGATGACCTCCTGCCCCGGCGTCTCGCGGGCATCTTCGACCGCCTCTGTGAGCGTCTGGCCCGTGGCTGTCAGCGCGTCGTCGTGAACGAGACCCGACTCCACGAGCCTCTTGCCGAGGAGCTTCGAGCCGCCCGCCTTATCCATGTCTATGGCGACGAACCGCCCGCTCGGCTTCAGGTCCGCGATTATCGGGGTCTTGGCGCTCACCCGGTCGAAGTCGTCTATGTCGAGTTCGACCCCGGCCTCCTTTGCGATGGCGAGCAGGTGCAGGACGGCGTTTGTCGAGCCCCCCGTCGCCGCGACGCTCGCTATAGCGTTCTCGAAGGATTCTCTGGTGAGGACGTCCGAGGGCTTGAGATCTCGCTCGATGAGCTGCATCACGAGCTTCCCGGCCGCCGCGCAGACGTCGTTCTTCCGGCCGTCCAGAGCCGCCGGGTCCGCGCTCCCGATCGGCGAAAGCCCGAGAAACTGCAGCGCAAGGGCCATGGTATTCGCGTTGAACTGGCCGCCGCACGCCCCGGAGCGGGGGCAGGCGCTCTCTTCGAGTTCCATGAAGTCTTCGTCCGACATCGTTCCGGCGGCGTTGGCCCCCGCGCCCTCGAAGACGTCCTGAATAGTCACGTCGCGGCCCTTGAATCGGCCCGGCGCGATGGAGCCGGAGTAGACGATAGCCGACGGGATATCAAGGCGGGCGTGGGCCATCGCCGCGGCGGGGATCGTCTTGTCGCAGCCGACGAGCGTAACGATGGCGTCGAACATGTGGCCGCGCCCGACGAGCTCTATGGAGTCCGCGATGACTTCCCGGCTGACGAGCGAGGTCTTCATCCCCTGCGTCCCCATCGTGATGCCGTCTGAGATGGCGATGGTGTTGAGTTCCATCGGGGTGCCGCCCGCCTCACGGATACCCTGCTTCACCTTCTCGGCGAGGTCCCGCTGGTTGAAGTTACAGGGCATCGTCTCGATCCATGAATGCGCCACCCCGACTATCGGCTTGGCGAGGTCTTCGCGAGAGTAGCCCATCCCGAGCAAATAAGACCGGGCCGCCGCCCGGTCGCGCCCTTCGAGTATGGTGCGGCTCCTGAGCTTGTTCGTCGTCTCCATGAATTCTCCTCCGAGGCTGAAAGGTCACGCTGAACCTTCTTCGAAATCGTCGAAATCCTTTAGAAGTATAGACCCGACGACGAACGAAAACCGCGCTCCGACCAGAGCCGCAAGGCAACTTGAAAGGTAACCTGCTTCGGTACTGCCTGGACGTCGGTCCGCTAACGACCCGTTCGGATTGCTCGCGTTCCCATCAACGTCCCGATACACAGCACCTCGCTCTGCGAGTCGCAGTAATGGCTGGACTTCTGGGCCCGGTCCGAGCGATGGTCCGCAACGCTGCCTACCTTTTTCCTCCGATACCCCCAGTCAGGGTTGCCAGAAGGGTATATATCGCAGGCGTTTCACTGTAAGACGCGGGTTTCAGCAGAGTAAGAAACGTTCAGCAGTATTTCGCCGCGCCAGACGATGAACGGGAGCCCCTCACTTGCTGGAGGGGCGCTATTGAACGACCCACATCGTGGGCGACCTCGTGACAGCCCGCCCGCCCGCGACGACGTTCGTCCCGGCCACGGTCGAGCAGTCGCAAATAGCCGCAAATAGTCACAGCTCTGGGTGAACCCGGCATTCTCTTGTCTGAAGATGATTTCAAGGCGACGAAATGACCAGAATGCTCCGTGTGTGAGAGGGTTGTCGCGGCTTCGGGCGCGGGGCTTCAGCCGGAGCGGGATTCGGAGACTAGAATAGTATGATGGACTTATCTACGATCGGCAGGATCTTCGTCTTCGGTGCGCTCGGGTTTCTCGTACTCGGCGGGATTTTCCTGCTTCTGGGGCGGTTCGGGGTCTCGCGGCTACCGGGTGACCTGCTCTTGCAGCGTGGTGGTCTGACGGTCTACTTTCCTATCGGGTTGATGATCCTACTCTCGGTCGTCGGGACGATCCTCCTCAACCTTTTCTTCCGACGCTAGAGATTTCTTACTTTGCTCACCTCCGAACTCGACTACACGCTGCCCGAAGCCCTCATCGCCCAGAGCCCCGCTTCCCCGCGCGACTCTTCCCGCCTTATGGTGATAGATGCCGCCTCCGGCGAGATAGAACATCGCACCTTCCGTGACCTCCCAGACTACCTCGGCCCCGGTGACGCTCTCGTGGTGAACGAGACGAAGGTCATCCCGGCCCGCCTCAAAGCCAGAAGACCTACGGGCGGCGCGGTCGAGCTGCTCTTTCTCCGGGACCGGGGCGGTGGTGTCTGGGAGGCACTCGCGAGGCCGAGCAAACGCCTGAAGGCCGGGATGAAGCTGACGACCGGGCCGGAGGTACTCACCGTCGTGGAAGAGGTCGGCGACGGACGGTGGCTCGTCGGTGGGGAGGACGTCCTCAAGACGATGCTCCGCTTCGGTCAGGCTCCGCTCCCGCCGTACATCGTCCCGCTGGAAGGCTCGGAATCCTCCTATCAGACGGTCTATGCGAAGCACCCCGGTTCCGCAGCAGCCCCGACCGCCGGGCTGCACTTCACCGATGCGACGCTCGCCGGAGTGCGCGAGGCCGGGGCCGATCTGGTAAAGGTAACGCTGCACGTCGGGACGGGAACCTTCACCCCGGTGCGCACCGAAAGCCTCGAAGACCACGAGATGCACGCCGAGTTCTACTCCGTCCCCGCCGGGGCCGCGCGGGTGATCGACGACCGACGACGTACCATCGCCGTCGGGACGACCGTCGCCAGAACGCTCGAGAGCCGGGCCGCGAGCGGTCGTGATACGGGTGACTCCCGGCTCTTCGTCTATCCAGGCTACAGGTGGCGAGCGGTGGACGCGCTCGTAACGAACTTTCACCTGCCGCGCTCGACGCTGCTTGCGATGGTGATGAGCTTCGGCGGGACGGAGCTTATCCGGGAAGCATACCGGGTCGCCGTCCGGGAGGAATACCGCTTCTTCTCTTTCGGGGATGCGATGCTGATACTCAACGGAGGCCGGGGCCGATGAAGATACCCGTACCGCCCGTAACTATCGAGATAACGGCCCGCGACGGTGAGGCCCGGGCCGGAGTGCTCTATACCCCGCACGGTTCTGTTCCGACTCCTACCTTCATGCCGGTCGGGACGAAGGGAACGGTAAAGGGGCTGTCGCGAGAAGAACTGAAGGAGCTAGGGGCCGGGGTCGTGCTCGGCAACACGTATCATCTCTACTTCAGGCCCGGCGCGGAGGTCGTTCGGGAGTCCGGCGGACTGCACGGTTTCACGGGCTGGGATGGGCCGATGCTCACGGATTCGGGGGGATATCAGGTGTTTTCGCTGGCCAAGACCCGGAGCATCCGCGAGCGCGGCGTCGAGTTTGCCTCGGTCTACGACGGTTCCGTCCACGAGTTCACCCCGGAGTTCGTCACCCGCGTTCAGGAAGACCTCGGGGCCGACATCACGATGGTGCTCGATGAATGCCCGCCCGCGAACGCGAGCCGCGAGTACCACGAGAAGTCCCTCAGGAGGACGGCCC
>JBPCNU010000044.1:0-22592 GCA_051000975.1 Rubrobacter sp. | reverse complement strand
CGGGTTGACGGCCTGAAAATCACCTATTATCTCGGTGCCGTCGCCGTCCGGCAGGTTGAGGTCCAGAAGGCCCACGGAGGGGCCATTCGAGTTCCCGTCGAGCGACTCTAGGAAACTCCTCGCCTCTTTGAGCGAGCCGGCCTGACCAACGACCTCGAAGTCGTCTTCGTGTTGCAGCAGCATCGCCAGAGACTGTCTGAAAGAGGCGTGATCCTCGACGATGAAGACCCCGAACGTATCTTTACCCATCATATCTCGAACCCCCACAGGTAAACTAGCTCGAAAAACCGTTTCCTGACAGGACGACGGCGTTCGGTTTCTTCGGGCGAACATTCTCCTGAAGTCGAGCATAGCATATGCGTGAAAGCCAGCGCACGGCGTTCGAGGAGCCGGGGTGCTCCTGTCTGGTATTTACCGACCTCCAGGTTCAGTCGGCGGCGAGTCCGTGCAGCTCGTCGGCCTCTCCGCGCAGGGCGTTCATCCCGATCTTCAGGGTGACGGTGGTCCCGGCGTCGCTCTCGATCAGGATCACCCCACCCAGCGCCCCGGCCCGCTCGCGCATGCTCCCCAGCCCCACCCCCACCGGCGACCCCGCCGAAAATCCGACCCCGTCGTCGGAGACGGTGGCTATCATCTCGCCTCCTTGCAACACGAGCGAGACCCGGCAGTTTCGCGCCCCGGAATGCTTTCGGGCGTTCGTCAGCGCCTCCTGGATAATCCGAACGACCTCCACCGCACGAGGCCCGGAGAGGTCTCCGGGGAAGTCTTCCGAAACCTCCAGGGTGATGTCGCAGTCGCGGTTCATCTGGCGGTTCAACTCGATGATGGATTCGAGCGACCGGGTGAAGGTCTGCTCCTCCGGACCTTCCAGTCGGAGGTCGTAGATAGCGCTCCTTATACCGCTCACGGCTCGCTTGAGCGAATTTATCTGCCCTCCCTCCTCCCAGCGTCCACCGTGAATGCGGCGTTCGATCTGCATCGAGCTCAATGCGTAGGCCAGATCCTGAAGCGCGCCATCGTGGAGATCGCGCGAGATCCTCCGCCGCTCGGCCTCGCGGATCTCACCCAGCGCCCGCTCTACCCGGCGACGGTCGGATATATCGTGCGATACGATGCAGATGGCCTCACCCCCTCCGTAAGGTATGACGCTCGCCCCGACTTCGACCTCTGCGAGGGTCCCATCCTTCCTGTGGAACTTCGTCTCCCCGAGGTGGGAAGAACCCCGATTGAGAATCCTGTGAAGTCCGTCCTGCAACTCCTCCCCGTCCTCTGCGATGAGGTCTCGAAAGGTCATCCGAGTAAGGTCTTCGTACGAATATCCGAGCGACCGGCACAGGGCGTCGTTCGCTTCGAGGATCTTCTGAGATCCTGCCTCCACCACGAAGATGCTCTCCGAGGCGTTCTCGACGACCGAACGATATATGGCCTCGCTCTCTCGCCGCGCTTCCTCCGCCGTCTTCCTCGCGCTGATATCCTCGACCGTACCTTCGAAGCCCGAGAACTCCCCCGCTTCGTCGGTTACGGCCCGGCCAGTCAGCGAGACCCAAACCGTGGAGCCGTCCCTGCGGGCCATCTCGACCTCGTACCCGCTCACCTCTCCGTGCTTGCTGACCTCGCCGGTAACCCGCTCGCGGTCTGCCGGGTCGGCGTAGAGTGTCTCTCCGACGTTCGTTACTTCGCGCACCATCTCCTCGGCGGAGGAGTAGCCGAAGATCCTCGCCATCGCCGGGTTCGCCGTCAGCAACCTCCCGGCGGCGGTGGTCTGATAGATACCCTCGAGGGAGTTCTCGAAGATCCCCCGGTATTTCTCCTCGGCTTCCAGAATCGCCTTTTCCGCCTGCTTGCGCTCGGTGACGTCTCTTTGAGTCCCCCAGATCCTCACCAGATGCCCGGCCTCTACGATGCCGACGAAGTTGTTGAGGAAGTACCTCGTCTCGCCCCACCGGTCGACCTCCCTGGACTCGGCGTCCGTGATCCGGTAGCCGTTCTCGAACCCGTCTAGCAGGAAGGCTCTGCTCCAGGGATCGTCCCTGGGCATGAAGCTCTCAAGCCGGGTGCCGACGAGTTCCTCACCCCGTTCGTAACCGTACATCCGAGCCATCGTGTCGTTGGCCTCAGCGAAGTAGATTCGCTCGTACAGTAGTTCCAGCTGCTCGTCGGGAGACAGCCGGATGTCCAGCGGCTTCTCCATCTCGGCCCGCCAGATGCCTTCGGTACTCTGGGCCACGAAGGTCCTGTAACGCTCCTCGCTGCGACTCAGATCCTCCCGCGCCCGACGCCGCTCCCGTCGGTTCTCGGCCTCTCTCAGCTCCCGGTCTATCGCCGTGTTCAGCCGGGCGAGGTTGTCCTTCATGAAGTAGTCGTGCGCCCCGAGCCGCATCGCCGCAACGGCGGCCTCCTCACCGATGTTCCCCGAGACGATCATAAACGGTATGTCTAGATAACCCCGCTCGTGCAATACTTCGAGCGCAGCCGAAGAGTCGAAGGTCGGCATGGAATGGTCGCAGACGACGATGTCCCAGGTCTCACGATCCAACGCACGCCTCATGTCATCCGCCGTATACACCCTCGTCGAGACGGAGTCGTACCCCCCGCGCCTCAACTCCCTGAGCAACAGAAGGGCATCCTCCTCGGAGTCCTCCACGATCAAGACCCGCAAGGAGCGAACAGCTTTTTCGATATTCTTTGTAGACAAAGTTCCCCTGCTCAACCGGGACCAGCGACCGTTCGACCCGATCACGAAGCTACCGTCTGCACTCTCTCCCGAAACCGGCTGCTCCCATGATACACATACATCATCTTATTGTTCCCGGAGTATTCAGGCAATCCGGCGACGTATCTTCAAGAGGAAACCCCTGCGGTTCGGGCGCCTCGAAAGGGGCGAATTCGCCTCTAGCAGGAATCTGTCTCAGGTATGGAGGTGAGAGTATCCGGCAGAAAAAAGGAACCGATAAGCTCGGGCCGATTCACCCGAACCTGACGGCAACGTGGTTGAAGAACTATCGTCTCGTCTTCAGCGAAGACCTGTATCCCGCTATCTCAGGCTGGCTTTGCTCTATCTATTATCCTTCGTGCCGGCCTCGAATTCGTCAACGGCCTGTCTCGCTGTGCGTCCGTTTCTGCCCGAGCCCCAGCGTTCGCGGTTCAGGGCGTCTGATTCGAGGGTCTCGAGTTCGGGGCCGGTGAGTGAGAGGCCGCGTTCCTTCGCGATGCCGCGCACGATGTCGAGGTAGGTTTTTTGATCCGGAGCGGAGAACGTAACTCGCAGGCCGAACCGTGCGGCGAGCGAGAGCTTCTCCCCCATCGTGTCCCTCGCGTGGACGTCGTCCCCCTCGCGTTCGGAGAACGTCTCGCGGATGAGGTTCCTCCGGTTCGAGGTTGCATACACCCGCACGTTCTCCGGCGGCGACTCGATGCTACCCTCGATCAGAGCCTTGAGCGACTTGTACTCGACCTCGCTCTCCTCGAATGATAGATCGTCCACGTAGACGATGAAGCGCAGCCCGCGACCGCGCAGCTCTTCCAGGAGCCGAGGCAGCTCCGAGAGCCGTTCCTTAGCCACCTCGACCAACCTCACCCCCTCGCCGGAGTACCGGTTGAAGACGGCCTTGACCGTCGAGGATTTCCCCGTGCCGGGCGAACCATAGAGCAAGACGTGCTGCGCCGGCAGCCCGCAGGAGAAACGCTCCGTGTTACGGGCGACCGCTCCCCGCTCTCGCTCGTAGCCAACGAGGTCCGTCATCGCCGTTGCGTCAGGCTCCGGCACGGTCCGGAGAACTCCATGCTCCCACCGGAAGGCCCGGTAGCGACCGAAGATACCGGCCCCGTTACGAGCGAAATACTCTTCGAGAGGCTCGACTTGATCACTCCAGTCCCCGCATCCAGCCAGTTTCAGGGCTAGTTCTCGACGGGCACCGCCATTACCCGGAATCGGAGTTCGAGGCCAGCCTTCGGACCACGCCCCCTCTAGCTCGGGGTGGACATCGAGGATCCCACGAACCACCTCCCCCGCGTCGAGGTCGAAGAGCCGCTTGAGCGTCGCGAGGTCGCGGCGGGCCTGATCCCGACCAGAGCCCGTCAGCCTCCCGGATTCGGCCTTTCTCGCGAAGACCGACTCGGCGTCGAGGGTCGCCGCAACGATGCAGGACTTCCACGCATCTTCCAGTAGAGGCTCTTCTTCTGCAAGGAGTTCGCCCAGAAGCGAAGCGAGCGCTTCGGAGAAGCGCCGGGGGTTGCACTCCCTTGCTTCGAGAAGCTCGAGAGACCGGATGGCACGCTTCACCACCCCGGCTTCGAGAACCTCCCGGAACACTACGATCCCGGACAGCCTCGCGAGCAGCGTAGAGATATCTTCTCTTGCGATTCGGTCTTTCATACAGCGAAGAACTCTAACAAGGTACGCTGCTTCCCGCCGGAGCCGCTACGTGTAGATGTCGCGTCTCTGGAAGGCTAGAACGGCCAGCCCGACGAAAAACACCGCGAACCCCACGATTCCCCCGAACGCCACAGGGTCTATACCGTCGGTGATCGCAGCCCCGTAATGGTAGAAAACCGAGTACCTTCGGTACCCTTCGAGGTCCTCGGAGATGTTCCCGAGGGCACTCAGCAAGTACATCCCCAACATGATGACGCCGGGAAGGACGATAGCGAACACCCGCCGGTGGAATACAGCGGAGCAGAGCATCGCCATCCCCCCGAAGAACAGGCAGATGGGCCACAGGTTCAGTACGGCTCCGGTTATCGCCCCGAGCGACAGGTCCACGTCCAGGAGAAGCGCAGTCCAGTAGGTGATAGCCCCGGTGAGAGCGACGATAAAGAGCAGCGACGCTCCGGTCGCAAGGGCGTTTCCGACGACGAGCTGCCAGCGCGGAACAGGGTTTCCGAGCAGGATGTCTATGGAGCCGCGCTCCTCGGCTCCGGCTATCGCCCCGGCGAGAGCGAGCATCGGAAAGAACGCCAGAGCGAGCGGCGCGAGGTTGAAGAACTGTCCCGACAGGAAGCCCTCGACGGTCCCCATATCCTCTATGCCGAACGCTTCGAGCATCCCCTGCGGATACGCATTCATCATCTGTTCAGCCTGCGCCGCGCCGCCGAGCGACGGGAAGGTCGCCACCATCGCGGCTCCGTAGAGGCCGAGAATCACACCCCAGACAACCACCCCGCGCAACTGCCCCCACACCGTGTGCAACGTCAGCGCAACGAGCGTGCTTCCCCGCCCGGGCCGCTCCATCGTCCCAGTGCTCATCACGCGCTCTCCTTTCCGTCGTCGCCGTTCTTCTCACCTTTCTCATAGTAGGTGAGAAATATCTCTTCGAGGCTCGGGCGTTCGTATTCCAGGCTTATGAGACGGTTCGCGGCGGCGAGCTTTACGACTTCATCGAGGTCGTCGTGGAGGGTAAAGGCCAGGGAGTTGCCGTCGGAGCTGAGGTTTTCGACGCCGGAGAGTTTTGCGAACGGTTTCGGGTCTATCCTCTCGGAGAAGGTCAGGGTTACATGCCGGAAAGATTTGTCTATCAGTTTCCCGGTCGGTTCCACGTCGGCGAGTTCTCCGTCGCGGATGATCCCGACCCGGTCGCAGACCCGCTCGACCTCGCTCAGCACGTGCGACGAGAAGAAGACCGTCCGGCCTTCTTTTTTGACCTCCGATACTATCCTCAGGAATTCTTCCTGAACCAGCGGGTCGAGTCCGCCCGTCGGTTCGTCGAGGATGAGCAGGGGCGGCCTGTGAAACATCGCCTGCACCAGCCCGATCTTCTGCTTGTTCCCCCGTGAGAGCTTTCTGACCGGACGCTTCATATCCGCCCCGAGCCTGTCGGCAAGCTCTCGGGCGTAGCCGAGATCCCGAACCCCCCTGAGTCTCGCAAAGTACCGGAGCATCTGCTCGCCCGTTACCCTATCCTCGAAGGCGAATTCCCCCGGCAGGTTACCGACCTTCTCCCGAACTGCGACGCTTTCTTTGCGAACGTCCCGCCCGAAGACCTCCGCCACCCCGTCCGTCGGGCGCATAAAGCCGAGCAGCGTTCTGATGGTCGTGGTCTTCCCCGCTCCGTTCGGCCCGAGGAACCCGAAGACCTCGCCCTCCTCGACGCGCAGGTCTATACTGCGGATGCCCCGGTTCCTGCCGTAGGTCTTCGTAAGCCTCCTCGTCTCGATCACCGCGCTCACGATGTTGTTTCCTCCTCTCTCCCCCTCTCCCAGTCCGCTATGACACGCGGCATCTCACGTTCGAGGTGCGCGTACAGACTGCGTATGCCTTCCAGATCCAACCTCGACTCCGGGCTGCTGCCTTCCATAAGACCCAGACCACGCTCCGCAAGCCTTCTGAACGCCGCGTACACACCTATCTGCCTCCACATCAACTCCCGCCAGTCAGGCGTCGAACGGAAGTACGCCTTCCTATCCCCGAGCTTCGACCGCCGCTCGACCACCCCGAGCTGAACCAGGCTCCGCGTCGCCGCACTTATAGACCCCCTACTCGCCTTCAAAATCCCCGCAAGCTCCTCAGCCGTCCGCTCCGGGGGATCGGAAACAAGCAAAACCCCAAGCACCCGACCCAGCATCCGACCAACCCCAAACCCCTCGAAGAACTCCCCAAAGTCCTCCACATATGCCAGCTTCTCCTCGTTCATGTACGAATGCTACCTTTTGATTACTGAAATTTCAATAATTATTGAAATTTTCTTGCAAAGATGTGCTACGAGGGTATTTTGCGGAGTGAGGGTTATTCGCCGCTGAAGAGGCGGGACCAGAAGCCGCGGCTCTTCATGACCTTCAGTTCGGCTTCGAGGCGGGTTTTTTCTTCGGAGACGGCGATCTTTTCTTCCATGAGTTTGAGGCGTTCTTCGGTGATCCGGCTGCGTTCCTCTTTGAGTTTCTGGTTCTCTTCTTCAAGGGTGGAGATGGTTTTCTCCTGGAGTTCGCGCTGGTATTCGACGAGGTTGAGGCGTTCTATCTCGGTCCAGAGGCGGTCTATCTCGGTGCGAGCGGCGTCGCGTTCGTGGCGGATTTCCTCCATCTGACGGTTTCGTTCTTCGAGGCGGGTCTTGTAATCCTGCCCTTGCTGGAGAAGTCTCTCGTAACGCTCGAACGGGACGGCGGGGAGACGAGATGAAGAGCCGGAACTGTCGTTTGCGGGGGCTTCGTAACCCATTTCGTCGCCCATTACCTCGCCTTCGAAGATCTCCTCGGCGTCGGAGAGGGGATCGGAGGCCGCGCCGCTGCGGGGATCATCCGAGAAGTCCATCACCTCGGAGAGCGAGAACTCGTAGCCGCCGCCGTTGCCGAGCGACCGGAGCCGTCCTTCGGCCACGAGCCGCCGCACCTCTTCGGGAGACGCACCGAGTATGGCCGCCGCCCCGTTGAGTCCTATTCTCTCTTCCCGGTCTGCCATGCGGCCATTCTATAGCAATCGTCGCCCCACCGAGAAATTTTTCGGTGAGGTCAGGATCACGCCCTCACCACATCGTCGCCCTGGACCTCGACGGCTATTCGCGGAAGCGGTGAGTTGGCCGGGCCGGCGGTGGGCTCACCGTTTGCAAGGTCGAAGGCCGATCCGTGACACGGACAGACCAGCTCGGTGTCCCGGTAGGCTACGGTGCATCCCTGATGGGTGCAGACCGCCGAATAGGCTACGAACTCGTCGTTCTCCTGATGTACCAGCACCGCAGACTGCCCGCCATCCTCGAACTCGTAGGATTCCCCGACCGGAACCTCCGAGGTGGCGACTATCGCCTCGGAAGAGCTCGCAGGTTCGTTAGAGCCGCTTGAGGTCTCTTCCGGGGCGGAGGGGGCGGAAGAATCTGGGGAACCCCCGGTAGATGGTGCACTATCTGAAGAGCAGGCCACGAAAGCGGTCCCGGTCCCCATCGCGAGCCCGAGGTTCATGAAGCGGCCTCTGGTAAAGCTCGAGGGTCTTATCGGGGACTGTTTGAGGTCTTCTTCCACGAATATCCTTCCGGTTTATTGCTCGGTTTGCTGATCGGTTTGCTGATCGGTTTATTGATCGGTCTGTTTTTCGGGGTCGTGTTCACGGGGTTATACGTACCCGAAAAGGCAAATGTTTCCCGTGAGAGTTCTTTCTCGCTGGTCGAAGGTCGAGCGAGTGGCTCGCGAGTGTGCGTAGAATACGGCATCGAGCGTGTGAGAGGAGCTTACTTGAACGGGATGGTGTGGGTGAGGGTTCTTGTCGGGGCTGTCTGGGTCAACGGTGGGCTGGAGAAGCTCCTGAACCCGGACTTCCCGCAACAGTTCGCCCAGAGCCTCGGGGCCGGCGGCTTCGTCTCCGGCGCGCCACCGTTCTTTCAGGCGTTCATGCTGAACAACATCGTGCCGAACGCCGGGGCGGTCGCTCAGCTCGTGAGGTTCGCAGAGCTCGGGATGGGTCTGGCCCTGATCGTCGGCCTCTTGACGAACTTCGCCGCCCTCGGCAGCCTCGTCCTGAGCATGATGATCCTGCTTTCACAGGGCGGCGTCCGGTTCGGTACGGGGCTGGGTGCGCCGGAGTTCCTGAACATCAACCTCCTTCTGGCCCTGCTCTCGGTGATCGTTCTCGCGAGCGCGGCGGCGAAAGAATCCTCCTTCGACGAAGGGATAGCGGGCCGCAGACCGGGGCTTTCGGCTCTGCTCACCAACCGACGTTCGGGCCACCGCTCGGGATACCGTTCGGGCCACAGCACCGGGACGCGCCGCTACCGGTAGCGGGGATCAGGAACGCTGGTCCCCCGGGTCAGTATCTTCGTTATCCTTCTTCCACTCCTCCCTCAGGAGCCCCATCATCACGAGGTCTACGTATTCTCCGGCGAGCCAGGCATGCTTGCGGCGACGGCCCTCATCGGTGAAGCCGCACCTCGCGTAGCACTTTATCGCCCGGTGGTTGGCAGCGTGGACTTCGAGCCAGACGCGACGAAAATTGCGGAACCGGAAGGCGTAGTCGAGGAGCAGGTCAACGGCCTGAGTCCCGTAGCCTTTATCCCAGTAACCTTTGTCCCCGATTGAGATCCCGAGTTCGCAGGTGCGGTTCGAGTCGTGGATCTCGTATAGTCCGCAGCTCCCGACGCATTCTCCGTCCGCAACGATAGCGAAGTCCACTTTCTTCGCTCCGAGGCCGTCCCGCGCTCCCAGGAAGGTCTCCCGGATCTCCTCCTCGTCCTTCGGGGTCGGAGGGTCGCCACCGCCCGCGAGCGTTATCTCCACATCGTTGGCGAACTCCAGGAGGCGTTCGAGGTCGAACTCCGTGATCGGCCTGAGCAGTACCTTCTCACCGTAGAGCATCTTCGTCCTCCTTCTCTCGATTCTTTCAAAGGCTCATCCTAGAGTCGGAGGTGGAGGGAAGCAGACGGAGGCTCGGCGAACATCTCTGAAATCTCTGAAATCTTTAAAGCTACTGTAGCTAGAGGACTAGAGAAACGCCGGCACGACCTCACCCTTGACGAGGTCAGAGTAGTGTTCCCGCTCTCGGACGACGGCCCAGCGCTCACCGCGCACCATCACTTCGGCGGGTCTCGGGCGTGAGTTGTAGTTTGAGGACATGACGAAGCCGTACGCCCCGGAGTCCATCACCGCGAGCAGGTCGCCTTCCCCGGAGTCCGGGAGGTTCCGGTTCTTTGCGAGGAAGTCGCCACTCTCGCAAACCGGTCCTACAAGGTCGGCCTCCTCGACCGTGCCGGGGCTTCCGCTCACAGCCGCGACCTCGTGGTGAGCGTCGTAGAGCGAGGGTCGGAGCAGGTCGTTCATCGCCGCGTCGGCGACTACGTAGCTCTTCTCGCCGGACTTCTTGCGGTAGACGACTCGCGTCAGCAAGACCCCGGCACGAGCGGCGATGTAGCGGCCCATCTCGCAGAGGATCTTCACCCCGCTGGCTTCGAGCGACGGCCTTATCGCGTCCACGAACTCGATCGGAGACGGCAGGCTTTCCTCGTTCTGATAGGGGATGCCGAGCCCACCCCCGATGTTGAAGAACTGGATGTCATGGCCGCGTCTCTTGAGTTCTGCGACGAGGGACGCGCCCTTCTCGATAGCCTCGACGTGCGGTTCCAGCTTGGAGATCTGAGACCCGATATGCTGGTGGACTCCGATGAGATCCACGCACTTGAAGCCTTTGATCCTCTCCGCAAGCTCCAGAGCTTCCTCGACCGTTACCCCGAACTTGCTCTCGGCGTGTCCGGTCGAGATGTGCTCGTGCGTCCCGGTCTCGACGCCGGGGTTTACCCGCAGGGCGACCCGCGCCTTCTTGCCGTGAACGTTCGCCAGACGCTCGATGTTTTCGAGTTCCGAGGTCGACTCGACGTTGAAGAGCAGGATACGCTCCCCGAGTCCGGCGACGATCTCGGCCTCCGTCTTCCCGACCCCGGCGAAGACCACCTTCTTCGGGTCGAACCCGGCCCGTATCGCCCGGTAAAGCTCCCCGCCCGAAACTATGTCCGCCCCCGCCCCCATCGCCGCGAGCGACCGGAGAACGGCGAGGTTGCTGTTCGCCTTCACCGCGAAGCAGACCATGAGATCCAGCCCGGCGAAGGCGTCCACGAGTTCCAGGTAAGCGTTCTCCAGCGCGGCGTAGCTATAGACGTAGACCGGAGTCCCCGCGTCGCTCGCAACATCGGGGAGGGGAACGCCCTCGCAGTAGAGAACATCCCCCTTCCGGTGAAACTCGTCCATCTGAAGCCTCCCTCGCCCGTCGGTTGGTACCACTGCCCGCCCCGGATTGATATTCTGGCCGGGTCAGTGACCTCGAATATTGTTAGTAGAGGGAATATACCCCGTGAGAAAATCCCATGCGACCCTGAAGCTGAACCCCGTCCTCGAAGAACAGGGGGCCTACCCTCTCCTGAAACTCGACGAACGCCGCGAAGAACTGAAGGCGAGGGGCGCGACCCTCTTCGACTTCGGCGCGGGGGACCCCCGCGAACCAACGGACGAGAAGATCAGAAAAGCCCTCGTAGACGGTGTCCCGAAGGTGAGCCAGTACCCGTCCGCCGCCGGCAAGCCGGAACTGCGCGAGGCCTTCTCAGGCTGGATGAAGCGGCGGCACGGCGTAACCCTCGACCCCGAAACCGAGGTCGTCCCGGCGACGGGTTCCAAAGAGGCGATCTTCCACGCCCCGCTGGCCTTCCTCCACCACGCTCACAGCAGAAAAGGCGTCGCTTACGGCACGCCGGGCTACCCCGTCTACGAACGCGGGACGCTCTTCTCCGGCGGCGAAGCCCTGCCCGTCAGGCTTACCGAGGACGACGGCTTCCTGCTGAGGCCGGAGGACATAGACGCGGAGCGGACCCGGATAGTCTGGATCAACTACCCCCACAACCCGACCGGAGCCAGAGCCAGCCTCGCCTACCTCGAAGAGATGGCTGCCTTCTGCCACGAGAACGACCTCCTCCTATTCTCCGACGAGTGCTACAACGAAGTCTACGGCGACGGAGCGAACCCGCCGCCCTCAATCCTGGAGGTGACGAAAGAGCGAACCCTCGCCTTCTGCTCCCTCAGCAAGCGCAGCGACATGACAGGCTACCGTTCCGCGATGATGGCCGGAGACCCGGAACTGGTCGCGGCGATCAAAAAACTCCGGCCCTCCGTCGGGGTCGCGCCCGCCTCCTTCGTGCAGGACGCCGCCACCGCCGCCTGGCTGGACGACGAACACGTGAAAGAGCGGAACCGTATCTTCACCGCCAAACGCAAGCTCTTCACAGACTTCTTCGAGGAGGCCGGGCTGCGCTACCTCAAGACCGACGCGAGCTTCTATCTCTGGGTCGAGGTACCGCAGGCATTCGGTGGAGACGACGAAGCATTCGCGCTCCGGCTCATGGAAGAGGGTATCGTCATCGCACCGGGAAGGTCGTTCGGAGCGGGCGGCGCGGGCTATATCCGGGTCGCGCTAGTCCCGACGGTTGAGGATTGCCGGGTTGCCATCGAGGCCTGGAGAGGCGTCTCCGCGTAGTCCATCCCCGGCTTGCTAAACTGCCTCCGGCAGCTTATTCGAGATGCGACCGGAGGAAACTTGAGAGAACTGGTAGAGGCAGCGTTCGACGACCGCGAGTTGCTCGAAGACGAGAAGCACTCGCGGGCCGTCTTCGACACGATAGAGGCGTTGGACAAGGGTGAGGTCCGGGTCGCACAGAAGCAGGACGGGAAGTGGTCGTCCAATGCGTGGGTGATGAAGGCCATAAACCTGTACTTCGGGCTGGCGAAGATGGAGACAATAACCGCCGGGCCGTTCGAGTACCACGATAAGATCCCGACGAAAAAGAACCTCGCCGAAGCCGGGGTGCGGGTCGTGCCGCCGGGGACGGTGCGCTACGGCTCGTTCGTGGAGCCGGGCGTGGTCGTGATGCCAGGCTACGTGAACATCGGGGCGTACGTCGCTACGGGTACGATGGTCGACACGTGGGCGACGGTCGGCTCCGGGGCTCAGGTCGGGAGGAACGTACACCTCGCGGGCGGGGTCGGTCTCGGCGGCGTGCTGGAACCACCCGGCGCTACGCCCGTCATCATCGAGGACGGAGCGTTCATCGGCTCCAGGGCGATCGTCGTAGAGGGCGTTCGCGTAGAGGAAGAGGCCGTCGTCGGGGCGAACGTCGTGCTTACTTCTTCGACGCAGATAATCGACGTAACCGGGGATGAAGAGGTCGTCTACAGGGGATATGTTCCGGCCCGCTCGGTCGTCGTCGCGGGGACGAGAACCCGAACGTTTCCGGCGGGTGATTACCAGCTCCAGACCGCCCTCGTCATCGGGAAGCGCAAGGAATCTACCGACCAGAAGACGAGCCTCAACGACGCGCTGCGCGACTTCGGTGTGAGCGTTTGAGCGACGCAACGCTGGAGAGACGACTCGTAGACAACCTGCTCTGGCTGCTCGAACGGAAGAGCCCCATCGGCTCGGAGGCCGCTCTGTGTGACGACCTTGAGGCTCGCATAGCGTCCGTTCCCGGCTTCGAGTCGGTACGGGTCGCAAACAACCTCGCGGTGCGTCGCACGTCGCCGGAGCCTTCCCGGCAGAAGATCGTCTTCGCCGGGCACCTGGATACCGTGCCGGAGCCGAAGGTCGAGCTTCCGGTGCGAGTCGAAGACGGCAGGGTCTACGGGCGCGGCTCGACGGACATGAAGGCCGGGGACGCGGTGATGATCTCCCTTCTGGAAGACTTCGACTGGTCGGGGTCCTGGGCCGAACCGCTCTTTGTTTTCTACGAGCGCGAGGAAGGCCCGCACCTGGAGAACGGCCTCGAAACCGTCTTCCCCGAGATACCGTGGGTACTCGAGGCCGACCTCGCCGTAGTCCCGGAGCCGACGGAGGGTGTCATCGAAGCCGGATGCGTCGGGACGGCGCAGGTGGAGGTTACGTTTCACGGTCGGGCGGCTCACTCGGCGCGCCCCTGGCTCGGCCTGAACGCTCTCACCCTCGCCGGGAGGTTCCTGGCGAAGCTGCACGCGAGAGAGCCGGAGGAGGTCGTCGTGGACGGCCTGACCTTCCGGGAGGTGCTGACGGCGACGCTGGCGCGGGGTGGTTCCGCGACGAATGTCGTGCCGGACGAGTTCTGGGTGAACGTGAACATGCGTTTCGCGCCGGGACGGGGCCGGAGGCACGTCGAGGAGACATTCCGGAGGTTGCTCGGTGGACTACCGGACGGCGCCGCGGAGTTCGTCATCGCGGACTTCGCCCCGAGCGGAGACGTTGACCTCTCACACCCGCTGCTCGGGCGCTTGATCCAGACTGGCCTCGAAGTTCGTCCGAAGCAGGCCTGGACGGACGTCGCCCGTTTCGCGGAGCATGGCGTAGCCGCCATCAACCTCGGACCCGGAACCCCGGCTCAGGCCCATCAGGACGCGGAGTACGCCGAGGTCGCCCTGCTCGTAGAATGCTACGAGAAGCTAGCGAGCTTTCTGAACGAGTAGCCGTCGAGAGGACCATACCGGGTGGTTCGGAGTCGCTTCGGGTTCGCTTCCTCGGCTCTAGAGTTGCCCGGAACTCTTCCCGGCGTTAACATACATGCGATTCGAGGGAGGGATGTTATGACTTATTCTGGTGGCAGGCGGGTTTCACGCGGCGTCGGTTTCGGGCGAGGCATGAGCAGGAGAAGGTTTCTCGGCCTGAGTAGTGGCGCAGTCGCGAGCGCGACGATTCTCGGGGCCGGGTGCGGCTCCGGCGGAGGTTCGGGCGGTTCGGGCGGGGCCACGCGGCTCACGTTCTCGTTGTTTCCCGACCCGACCGGGACGGTGCAGGAGTTGATAGACCGGTTCAACACCGAGCACGAGGGCGAGATAGAAGTAACGCTCCGTGAGATGGCCGCCGATTCGGGTCAGCACTTCGATACGCTAAGGACGGAGCTTCAGTCCGGGCAGTCGGAGATAGACGTAATCGGGGGGGATGTCGTGTGGCCCGCGCAGTTCGCGGCGGCGGGCTGGATCTCCGACCTCTCCGACCGTTTTCCGGCCTCCGAGCAATCCGACTTCCTCGAAGCCCCGATCACGGCGAACACCTACGAGGGGTCCATCTACGGCGTCCCCTGGTACACCGACGCGGGCCTGCTCTACTACCGTCAGGATCTTCTGGAGGACGCCGGCATCTCCGAGCCGCCCGCAACCTACGCGGACCTGAAGGAGATCGCCCAGGAGATCAGCCAGAGCAACGACCTTCCGCAAGGCTTCGTCTTTCAGGGGGCGGACTACGAGGGCGGGGTCGTAAACGGGCTGGAGTTCATCTGGAACTCCGGCGGCGACGTTCTGAGCGGCAACGAGGTCGTCATAGGCTCGCCAGAGGCGGTGAGCGGACTCGAAACCGAGCGGTCCATGATCACGGATGGCCTCTCACCTCGCGGCGTCTCGCAGTACAAGGAGCAGGAATCCGCAACGATATTCTTGCGCGGCGAGTCGGTCTTCATGCGGAACGTGCCGAGAATGTACGCGCTCGCCTCCGACCCGAACGAGTCTCGAATAGACCCGGAGCAGATCGGGGTCGCGGTCCTGCCGGTGGCCGAGACGGGCATTCAGTCAACGAGTTCTACCGGCGGCTGGAACATGTTCATCAACTCGGCAACCGAAGATCAGGACGCCGCGTGGGAGTTCATCAGCTTCATGACCGCCGCCGAACAACAGAAGTTCCGCGCGCTCGAAGGCTCCGTGCTCCCGACCCGCGCCGCGCTCTACGAAGACGACGAGATCCGGGCCGGTCTCACCATCGCCCGGCTGGGCGAGGAGGCCATAAGGAGCTCCAGACCGCGCCCGATCTCACCCTACTACTCGGATATGTCCCTTGCTATGGCCGACGCGTTTGCGAGCTCTCTGAACGGAGACGCGCCCCCGCAACAAGTACTCTCCGACCTCAGCTCAGAGCTCCAGAACATCGTGGATCAATCCTGACCTTTCCCGGCCCCTGGCCTCCGGTTTCCCGATGTTCCGAAGGACGAACGGTCGGGTAATAATAAAGCACACAGTGTTCGTTACGCTGAACAACACCCGAACGACCGAAGGGATGATATGACCCTGAAGAACCTCAAGACCCTGGCTCTGGCCACGACCGCCGCACTGTTCCTCGCCTCATGCGGAGCGACCGAGCAGGAGAGTTCCTCAACGGACTCCTCCGCTCAGTCGGGCGACTCCGGCTCTTCATCAGGCACCTCGACCGCGACGGAATCTTCTGGGATGGAGGATTCCGAGATGATCGGTATGGAAGAGACGACGACGGGCTCGGAGGTTACGGTCGGCGGGTTCACCGTCGACGCACCGGGCGGCGGTGAGGTTACGGTCCCGGAGGTCGCCGTAAGGCCGGAAGAAGCCCAGGCGTATCTCGATGAGGTACGCCCGGTCGCCGAAGACTCGGTGAGGGACATCTCTGACCTCGTGGAGCCAGAGGTCAGCCTGGAGAACGGGAATATCAGCCTCGGCCTGAACGTCAACTCGCTCGACGAAGCCCGCCAGAGCATCGAGGACGGTGCGGACCAGCTCAGGGAGATCCAACCCCCGGACGGGCTCGAAGACGTGAACGAAAGGCTCATACAGGTCTACGAGGACGCGATCCCGGCCTATCAGGATGTCGTGGACGCCGCCGAGAGCGGCGATCCGCAGGAGATAACGGATGTGGTCCAGCAGAGCCTGAGCGATATCGAACGCTTCGACAGTCAGGTCGATGCCATCGTCCAGGACGTTCAGCAGGCCGCCGAAGGACAACCACAGTAACCCGTTAGTAGACACTGATTCGGCCAGTTAAGGAAGAGGCCCCACCTTTCGCGGACGGGGCTTCTTTACTTCCGGGTTCGCACGGAGTCCGACCAGCAAGGTCTCTGATCTTCGCTTTCGCGGTTCCCGGTTTGGGGTTCGGAGTTCGCATTGGGTCTTGCTCGGCCTTCGCCTGACTCCCGGCGTTTCGGGTCGTGGCTTATTTAGACCGGGTTCTGTAGCGGTTTAGGGTTCAGGCGTTGCGGATAAGCCGGAAGAAAATCTCGTCGAAGGACGGGTGTATGAGGTCGGCGGAGAGTATCTTTGCGTCGCGCAGGGCCTCGAAGACTTTCGGCAGCGCGACATCGGAGTTCTCAACGATGAGCCTCAGACGGCTGGTATTCTCCCGGTCGAGTTCTTCCCTGACCTCGACGACGTGCCCGATGCTCTCTAGTGCGGGGAGGTATTCGCCGATCATACCGGGGTCTTCCCCGACGGTGAGTTCTATCGTCTCGCCGCCAAAAGCCTGACGTCTCAGGTCGTCCGGCTCTCCGACGGCGATAAGCTTCCCGTTGTGGAGCAGGCCGACGCGGTCGCAGAGTTCGGCCTCCCCGACGTACTGGGTTGTTACGAAGATCGTGCGCCCCATATCGGCCAGAAGCCGGAACTCCTCCCAGAACTTCCTGCGAAGGATGGGATCGAGGTTCGCCGTCGGTTCGTCGACGAAGATGAGCTTCGGTTCGTGAAGGATAGCCGCCGCGAGTTGCAGCCGCCGCTTCATCCCGCCGGAGAGCTTGGAGGCGGCCTTCCTGCGGTCGTCCCACAGCTCGACGAACTCCAAAGCCTCCCGAATGCGTTTGCGCTTCCTGCCGAACCTCAGCCCGTACAACCCGGAGACGAAGCTCGCGTTCTGCTTCACCGAGAGTTCGCCGTCGAGGACGAAGCCCTGGGGCATGAAGCCGACCAGTCGGCGGTCTTCGGCGTCGAAGCCGGAAGGGTCGCGCCCCAGCACCTCGACCGTGCCGGAAGAAGGCTCGAGGTATCCGGTAAGCATCCGTATCAGGGTACTCTTACCGGAGCCGGACGGTCCTATGAGGCCGAAGATCTCCCCCTCCCGGACTTCGAGGTCCAGGCCTTCTATGACCGTTTGAGAGCCGAACGACCGAACTACACCCTCTCCCTTGAGCATGATCTTCTCTTCGCTCATCCGCCGCCCTTTCCTCGCCCCATCATCACCCGCGCAACTACGAGCGAGACGATCAGGATCACGACGAGGCCGATGAGATCGCCCGTGTTCGGCCACTCGCCCCGGATCATGACATCCCTGAAGGCCCGTATTCCGTAGGTCGCGGGGAGCAGGTACGAGAGGCTCGAAGCGGGCTGTCCGAGTTCGTCGAGCGGGAACAAGAAACCGCTGAAGAAACCGCCCGCTATAAACGCGAGCATCGAGATTTGTATGGCCTGGAGCATGCTCTTCGTTACTGCCGAGATCGCGAAACCGAGCGCGATGGAGGCCGCCGAGAGCAAGGCCATCACCGCCGCGAGCATCGGAACACCACCGAGCAGCGGCACTTCGAGCGCGCTCGACAACACCCCCGCGACGGCGAGGTTCACGGCGATCACGAGCCCGAGGTAGGTTATGAACTTACCGGCGAGCAGCTCCAGCGGTCCGAGCGGTGAGACCTCGAAGAACTCGTAGGCTCCGGAGAGCCGCTCCCGGATTATCGCCAGAGAGGCGAGGCTCAGGGCGATGTGCTGCACGAGCAGCCCCAGAACCGACGGCGCGTAGAAGCCGGTCGCGTCCGGTTCATAGGGGGCGAGGTTCTCGACCTGAAGCCTCAGCGGGCTGACGAGCACCCGGGCCGGAACGTCCTGTGGCAGCGCGGCGGCTTCGGCCGAGATCTCATCGAGGGCCTCCTGAAGGTCCGCTGTCCCGGCCTGCTCCTGAAGAGCTTCGGCCCCGGCCTCCTGAGTCTCCTGAACCTCCGAGATGAGCTCCCTCGCCCGGCGCGTCTCGTCGAGCGATTCCTCTAGCTGCTCGCTGTCCTCGTCCACGACCTGCAAGGTCTCGAGAGCGACCTCCAGGTTGCCGAGTGCCTCGTCGAGGTCGTCGGTGGTCTGTCGGGCCTCTTCACCGGTCGCGGTCTCGGTGGCCTGGTTGATCTGCTCCACTCGCTCGCTCAGCTCCGCTACGCGCTCCTGGGTCGGTCGAATCGCCTGTAACTCCGAGACGAGCCCGTCCCGGACGATGGCCCGGTTCAGGTCCAGGACGAGCCCGTAGGCCCGATTCGGCACCGCAGTCCCGAAGATGGGGTTGATGTTGTTGTAGTGGACTTCGAGCGTCGCCTGCTGCCCCTCGCTCACGGCCTCCGAAGGCTCCGACGGGATGATTATCACGGCGTCGGTCTCATCGTCGTCGAGTAGCTCATCGCCCTCCTCGACGCTCCTCACGACCCCGCCGAATTCCGTGCGCCCGGTGAATTCCTCGCGATACTCCTCGAAGATCTCCTCCCCCTCGCTCCCCTCTTCCACGACGACGACGGCCCTTGGGAGTATCCCCTCGACCTGGAAACTGAGCGCGAAGACGACCATCACCAGCACCGGTCCGGCGAGCAAGAGCAGCAGCAATTGCGGCTGCTTGATGAGCGACCAGAACTCTTTGGCCGCGACGGCCCTGACACGGAGCAAGGTATTCATCCGGCGATTATCCCTGCTCTACCGGGAAAAAGAAACCCGCGACTCAGCCCCTATCCTTCGGGCCTCGGACAACGTCTCTTTATCTACCTCTGCAGGTCGGGCCCCGTAGCTCTCAGCCCCCTCGGCGGCGAAGGCCCGGACGACCCTGTCCACGCTAACGTCGTACCCGGCTCGCTCGAGGCTACCGACGCTCCCGGGTCTGAACGGGAGCTCCATCTCGCCGTAGACCCCGGCGAGTACGCGGGACAATTCTTCGTGGCCGCGAACGAGGACTATCCCCCCGACGCTCGTCGCCCGGCTGGTAAGCCTCTGGGCGATGCCGCAGACCTTCATACCGTCCTTGTAGCCGCCGACGCGGAGGCTGTTGTCGCCGGGGCAGAACTCATCGCGCACCTCCCCGACCTCTACCTCCCGGATACCGAGCCGGGAGAAGGCCGCAAGTGCGAGTTTCGAGGCCTCCTCGTAGCGGGATGCGATGCCGTGCCGGGAGCCTTCTCTGCTGGATGGCCGAACGAGGGAGAAGCCGAACGTTCCGGCGTCTGCCGCTGTCGCGCCACCCCCGGCCCCGCGCACGAAGACCGGAAACCCGAGGTCGTTGGCGGCCGCGACGGCTCTACGAAAGCCGGGGCGGTGAGTATCGCGTCTGGTTACACTGACGTGTCGGGTCGAGGGGGTTATGACGAGCGTCGGGGGACGCTCGCCTCGCGCGACCTGATCGAAGACAGTCCTTTGAAAGCCGTAGCCGTGCGCTGCTTCAAGGAACCTTCCTGGAAGGAGGAGATCCATGCTTCCCTCGTTCATGTTACCTTCGCCTCCTTCATCGTCGTGCCCGGCATCAGAGCCGCCGAGGCTCTGAGAGGAGCAGACGCCCGTACTCCCGCGATCATCTCGCTTCCCACCGTTTCGCGCTCAAGTCCAGCCCCCGAGGGACGGCAAGAGACTCTTTCTACCGTTATTTGCGCCGCTCCGCGTTCTTGCAGGTTCGCTCGAACCGAACTCGCATCGTACTCCTGCGAGGCTATCTTCTGCCGCTGGCTGGATGGCTGTCGGGTTGGGGCATCACACGATTCTGGAGTTCAGAGCCATCCCCGGCGTTTGAAGCTGACGTAGAGCGCGACGCTTATCGCAACGATAATGAACAGGGCAAGCGGATATCCGAGCCGCCACTGGAGTTCCGGCACGAATCGGAAGTTCATACCGTAGACCCCGGTTACGATGGTCGGGACGATGAGGATCGCGGCCCACGCGCTTATTCTCTTGTTCTGGTCCGTCTGCGAAGCCCCGATTATGGCGAGGTTGATGCTGACGATGTCGGAGAGGAGATCCCGCAACCCTTCCGTTCGGTCGTTGACTCTTGTGGCGTGGTCGCGCACGTCGCGCAGGTAGTGTCGCACCTCCGGCTCGAGCCTCTTGAGCGGCAGTTCTTCCTGAGACTCGACCATCGGACGCGTGGTGCGGTGCAGGAGCATCACTTCTCTTGAGAGGCCGTAGATGCGCCGGGAGACCTCGCTCGCCGGAGAGGCGCCCTGCCCCTCCGACTTCTCCCCGTCGCCCGCGCTCTCCCCGAAGACTTCGGCCTCGATCTCGTCTATATCGTTCTCGAGACCGTCGAGCGCGGGGGCGTAACCATCCACGACGTGATCCAGAACAGCGTACAGGATTGCCATCGGCCCGAAGGTTAGGAGTTCCGGCTCGGCTTCGAGCCTCTCCTTGACCTCCGAGAGCGGCTCCGTTCCACCGTGCCTGACGGTGACGACGAAATCCTCTCCCACGAAAAGATGCAACTCCCCGAATTCGACCTTCTCTTCGGGGTCGAGGTAGCGAACGGGGCGCAACACTACGAAGAGGATGTCTCCGTAATGCTCCATCTTGGGCCGCTGGTTCGCCTCCACCGCGTCCTCGACGGCGAGCGGCGGGAAGTCGAAGACGGCGGCGACGGAGTTCAGTTCTTCAGGGGCCGGGTTTTCAAGGCCGATCCAGGCAAGCCCACCGCGTCTCCGACAGACCTCGCGAAGCTCGTCGAGAGCCTCGGGAACCCCGGTCCTCCGACCTTCGACGTAGATCTCCCGCCCGACGATCACCCGCCGCTCCGGGAATTTTCGGCCGTTCTACTTCCTCTTCCGTCCGAAGGCGAAGTATGAGATCGGCCCGACGAAGTTTATGAACGACGCCGCAGCCCACGGCAGTTTCCAGCCGCGCACCATGTTCGCCGGCCTCTTGTAGAGGTCCGCAAGGGCGGCGGCGAGTAGCCCGAGCTGCACCAGCCCGAGCGTGATCACGAGCACCTTCTCCGATGGTCCGAGGTTGTTCCAGCCCGCGTTGGGCATCTCTCTGGCTCCTTTCCTCGTTTCGTCCCCCTCATCCTAACCGAAACCGAGCCGCTTACGTGGCTTTCAGGCTTTTTTCGGAGCGGCCCGATCGCAGCCCGGCGATACCTCCATGTTAAAATCCGCCGCTTGTAAGGGTTTGTAATACGAAAGAGGGCGACGGATGAGCGAAGCGAACCAGACGAACGGCAAGAAGGTACTGATAACGGGCGGGGCCGGGTTTCTCGGCATCAACCAGATAAGACACCTCCTCTCTCGCGGCTATGAGGTCGTCTCCTACGATGTCGCCGACTTCGACTACCCCGAAGCTGCCCGCGACGATGTCCACACCGTCCGGGGCGACATCCGAAACCGCCGCTGCCTGTCCGAAGCCCTGGAGGGCGTCGATTTCGTCGTCCATACTGCCGCCGCCCTGCCGCTCTATTCCGCCGAGGACATCTACACCACCGATGTCAAAGGCACGCGCAACGTCCTCGAAGCCGCGAAGCAGAACGGCGTCAAGCGAGTCGTCCACGTCTCTTCGACCGCCGTGTACGGCATCCCGGATCACCACCCGCTCTACGAAGACGACAAGCTCGAAGGCGTCGGGCCTTACGGACAGGCGAAGATTCAGGCCGAGATGATCTGCCTCGAATACCGCGCTCGCGGCCTCACCGTCCCCGTTGTACGCCCGAAGTCCTTCGTCGGTCCCGAACGCCTCGGGGTCTTCGCGCTCCTCTACGACTGGGCCCACACCGGTCATAACTTCCCCATGATCGGCTCGGGCGAGAACCGCTACCAGCTCCTCGACGTGGAAGACCTCTGCGACGCCACAACCTCCTGCCTCGTCCTGCCGGAGGAGAACGTGAACGACACCTTCAACATCGGCGCCGCTGAGTTCTCCACCATGAAAGAGGATTATCAGGTCGTCCTGGATCACGCTGGACACGGCAAGAAAATAGTCGGGTTCCCTGCGCTCCCCGCTATTCTCGGCCTGCGCGTCCTCGACAGGCTCGGTGTCTCGCCGCTCTACAGGTGGGTCTACGAAACAGCGTCGAAGGACTCCTTCGTCTCCATCGAGAAGGCGAGAGAGAAGCTCGGCTACGCCCCGAAGTTCTCCAACAAGGAAGCTCTCCTCAGAAATTTTCGCTGGTACCTGGAGAACCTCTCGCGCTTCGAAAACTCCTCCGGTGTCTCGCATCGGGTACCGTGGGAGCAGGGCGCGGTCGGCTTTTTGAAGAAAGTATTCTAGAGACCAGAGTCGCAGCGAAAGCGTAGCTTTCCAGGCGATTTTTCTGGCGGATTTCTTCGGTTTTCGCCAGTAGGTTGTGATCCGGGTCAAACGGGTTTCCGTAGAAAAGGCATTAGTGGGTCGGCACCTGGTTGTTGCGCTCTCAACACCCTCAGCTGCTTTCACGTCTATTACAAGCCCGGCCCGCTCTTATTATT
>JBPCNU010000043.1:0-3566 GCA_051000975.1 Rubrobacter sp. | reverse complement strand
GCCCAGGAACTGTGATAACCGGAGGTAAAAACTTGGAGAGGCTGGAGACACGGGAGACGGTCGCGGGCATCGTTCACGACTACGACGTAGCCCGCATCACCCTGAACGCCATAAAGACTGGTCCCGGCACGCTCAGCAAGGTCTTTACGCCGCTGGCTGAGCGTGGTATCTCAGTGGACATCATCGTGGAGAGCGGCGCGGGGGGCGGTGCTGCGGACATCGCCTTCACCGTCAAGAAGTCCGACTTCGACGAGACTCTGCGAATCACCAACGAGGTCGCCGCCACGCTCGACGGCGAGGCCGAGGGAGAGAAGGACCTCGGGAAAGTCTCGGTCGTCGGGACGGGGATGCTGAATCGTCCGGGGTACGCGGCGAGGATGTTCGCGACGCTCGGGGAAGCGGGGATACCGATACGGCTGGCTTCCACCTCCGAGATACAGGTAACATGCGTCATCGCCTCCGACAGGGTAGAAGAGGCGGTCAGAAACCTCCACCGGGCTTTCGAACTGGAGGATGTGTCACAGGCGGCAACGGCAGGCAACGAAGGAGATTCTAATGTTTAGCGGGGCTTTTACTGCGCTCATCACACCATTCCGAGGTGGGGAGGTAGACATCGAAGCTCTGGAAGCTCTGGTCGAGTTCCAGATTGAAGGCGGCATCTCCGGCCTCGTGCCGTGCGGCACGACGGGTGAGTCCCCTACTCTCTCGGAGGCCGAAGACCGCGTCGTCATCGAGACCGTCGTGCGAGTCTCGAACGGTCGCGTACCGGTGATCGCCGGTACGGGCTCCAACAGCACGGACATGGCGATCAAGTACACCAGAATGGCCGAGGAAGTCGGTGCAGACGGCTCCCTACAAGTGTCACCGTATTACAACAAGCCCACACAGGACGGTCTGTACGCACACTTCACGACGATCGCGGAGAATACGTCGCTGCCGCTCATCATCTACAACATTCCCGGCAGGACGGGCGTTACGGTCTCGCCGGAGACGATGGCGAGGCTTGCGGAGGTTCCGAACATCGTGGGGACAAAGGACTCTACGCTCTCCATGGCTTCGGCAGCGGAGGTGAAGCGGCTGTGTGGGGAGGAGTTCGACCTCATCTCCGGTGACGACCCGGTGACGGTGCCGATCGTCTCCCTCGGTGGCTCCGGTGCTATAGCCGTCGCCTCCAACATCGCACCGAGAGCGTACTCGGAGATGACGAACGCGGCACTTTCAGGCGACTTCGTACGGGCAAGAGAGCTTCACTACGACCTGCTCCCGCTGTTCGGCGCGCTCTCGACCGAGACGAACCCCATCCCGGTAAAGACGGCGGCCTCCGTTCTCGGGTTGTGCTCCGACGAGATGCGGCTGCCGATGCAGCCGATGTCCGGGGACAATCTGGCGAGGCTCCGCCGCGACCTCGATGAACTCGGTCACTTGCTTCCCACGCCGGAAGAAGTGAAGTAGTTTGACGCAGAAGCCGACCAGGATAGCCATAATCGGGGCGGCGGGCCGGATGGGCCGAGAACTCTGCCGCGCCGTTCTGGACGACCCAGAATGCGAACTCGCCGGAGGAACGATAGAACCCGGCGCCTCCGAACTCGGAGTGGACCTCGGGGTGCTGTGCGGCTCCGGTGAGGCGAACGTCGTGGCGACGGAGGAGCCGCCCGAGGACGCCGACGTACACATCGAGTTCACTTCACCGGGGGCGACGCTGGCTCACCTCGCTTACAGGAAGCCCGTGGTGATCGGGACGACGGGGCTCTCTGCGGAGCAGGTCTCCGAGGTCGAGCGGGCCGGACAGAACAC
This sequence comes from Rubrobacter sp., assembly GCA_051000975.1. Taxonomy (GTDB): domain Bacteria; phylum Actinomycetota; class Rubrobacteria; order Rubrobacterales; family Rubrobacteraceae; genus Rubrobacter. Next base: position 1,772 of record JBPCNU010000043.1, on the reverse strand, counting down.
CACCGTCGTGCTCGCACCGAACATGAGCGTCGGGGTGAACGTACTGCGGGAGGTAGTCGCGGAGGTCTCACGGAAACTCGGTGCATCCTATGATGTCGAGGTCGTCGAGACGCACCACAGGCACAAAAAGGACGCGCCTTCGGGGACGGCTCTTTTTCTCGGTCAGGCGGCCGCCGAAGGGCGCGGACTCGACCTGGACGAGGTCGTGGTGCATGGGCGTGAAGGCGTCGCTCTTCGCACGGCGGGTGAGATCGGGGTCCACGCTCTGCGCGGCGGGGCGGTCGTGGGCGAGCATCGCGTTATCTTCTACTCGGACGGCGAAGAGGTCGAGGTCATACACCGCGCCCTGTCCAGAAAGACCTTCGCCGACGGGGCGGTTCGGGCGGCGAAGTTCGCCGCCGCCGCATCGCCGGGCTTCTACTCGATGGCGGACGTTCTGGCCTGATCCCCTACCGCCTCGGCATCATCGCCGGACCACGCTGAGACGACCGACTCTACCCAGCCCGCATCGACGCTCATGACCTCCGCTATTTCGGCGGGGGTCATGCCTTCGTCGTAGAGCCGCTCTACCGTCTGCTCCAGGCAGACCTCGCCTCGTTCCATAAGGGCAACCTCCTTCTCGTCAGCGTCGCTCGGTCGGCTAGAATCTACCGCATGGAAAAGCTCACCTTCACCAAGATGCACGGCTGCGGCAACGACTTCATCGTCTTCGAGCCGGAGGCTGTCGAGGGACTGGACCTCGCAGAACTTGCCCGGCGAGCCTGCGACCGGCACTTCGGGATCGGGGCGGATGGGATACTCATACCCGCGCCTTCGGGAGTTGCGGATCTGCGGATGATCTACCACAACTCCGATGGCTCCTGCGCAGAGATGTGCGGCAACGGTCTCAGATGCCTCGTGCGTTACGCAAGAGACCGGGGCATCATAAAACCCGCCGAGCTTACGGTCGAGACCGGGGCCGGGGTGAAGCGGGTCTGGCTTCGAGAAGACGGCTCTTCGACGGTGGAGATGGGGCCGCCGGAGGTCGGAGATGTAGTCTCATTACACGGCTACGAGTTTCTGAAGGTCTCGATGGGCAACCCCCACGCCGTCTGTGTTCTCGAGAGCGAGGAAGAGGTAAACGGCCTCGACCTTTCGGGCATCGGACCGCTCGTGGAGCGAGATCCAGCTTTCCCGGAGGGTACGAACGTGGAGTTTCTTTACGGGCAGGGTGGAAGCGACGTTCGGATGAGAATCTGGGAACGAGGGGCGGGCGAGACGCTCGCCTCCGGCTCCGGTTCGTGTGCTTCGGCGGTCGCGGCGATCACGCTAGGAAAAGCCCGCAGCCCGGTCAGGGTCAACCTCGATGGCGGTACGGTCGAGGTGACCTGGGATGACGGTGAATCCCCCGTCTACATGAGCGGCCCGGCGGAGTACGCCTTCGAAGGCAAACTCTCGAGTGTCCTCCAGCGCACCGGAGTCCGTGGCTAGACCTCGGCCTCGCGGCGCATCTTAGGGAGAGACGCGTTCTATGTCTATCAGGCCCATCTGAACTGCGACCACGAGGGCTTGCAGCCTGGAGTGGGCCCCGAGTTTACCGAGTATGTTGAACATGTGCGTGCGCTCCGTGTCTACGCTGATTCGGAGGTCTTCGGCGATCTCCTTATTGCTCTTGCCCCCGGCGAGGGCGGTAAGAACCTGCATCTCCCGCTTTGTGAGTCGGGCCGCGTTCTCCTCGTTCCTGAGCTTCTCCCGGCGAAACCGGGCCGCGAGTTGAACCATCTTCAGGATCT
>JBPCNU010000042.1:0-8918 GCA_051000975.1 Rubrobacter sp. | reverse complement strand
CCCCTTTTCCAACGGGCCTGTCACTGAGCGCGGAGGCAATAGCAAGGGCTACTCCGAGGTCTGCGGCAGGTTCCTCAACCCTCACCCCGCCCGTCACGTTGACGTACACGTCCTGATCGGAGAGGTTTAGCCCGGCACGCCGACTCAACACCGCGCACAGCATGTTGACTCGCCCGTTGTCCAGACCGTTGGCGACTCGCCGGGGCATCGCAAGCGGGCTCGGCACGACGAGGCTCTCTATCTCGACCAGCATCGGGCGCGTGCCTTCGAGCAGACAGACGGTCACCACCCCGGATGGCATCTCACCCTCACGCCGGGAGAGGAAGAACGCTGAGGGATCCTCGACCTCCTCCATTCCGTGTCCCGTCATCTCGAAGACCCCGATCTCATTGGTCGAGCCAAACCGATTCTTCAGCGCCCGAAGAACCCGGAACGACTGAAAGCGGTCCCCCTCGAACTGAAGAACGGTATCCACCATATGCTCCAGCACCCTAGGGCCCGCAATAGAGCCGTCCTTGGTTACGTGGCCGACGAGGATTATGGCGACGCCCTCGCTCTTTGCCAGACGCATCAAGCGCGCGGCGCACTCCCGAACCTGCCCGACCCCACCCGGCGCGCCGGTGAGTTCGGGTGAGTAGAGCGTCTGGATGGAGTCCACCACTACGACCTCGGGTCGTTCTTCAAGAATCGTGGATTCGATGATATCGAGGTCGGTCTCGGAGAGAACCCGGAAGCCGGATTCATCCACGCCGAGCCGCTTCGCGCTCATAGCGACCTGCCCAGGTGATTCTTCGCCCGAGATCATCAAACATGACTCCCCGAGTCGTCCCATCACCTGAAGCAGCAGCGTACTCTTCCCGACGCCCGGCTCCCCTCCGACGAGTACCATCGAGCCAGGGACTATGCCACCGCCGAGGATCCTGTCCAACTCTCCGATGCCGGTCTCCATCCGGCTCTTCTCGTCCGTTTCCCGGACCTCGGCGAGCGAGAGGGTCTTCTTCGCCGAGCTGCGGGTCCCCGGCCCCTTGGCGATACGTCCAGCGAACCCGGCGGTCTTCTTCTCCTCGCGGATCTCCTCGACGAGGGTGCTCCACTCGCCGCAATCAGGGCAACGCCCGAGCCATTTACGTTCCTCGTGTCCGCAGTTCGAGCAGACATATGAAGTCTTCGCAGCCATAAAGTGATTGTACGGGACGAGAGGGTTTCTACAGAGGGAAGTTGGTCACCACGAGCCGAGTCCGGTCGTGTCCGAGAGAATCTCGGTCGCCGCTTCGAGAAAGTCGCCCGGCACCAGTATCGTGCGTGGTCCGCCCGCCAGGAACTCGGGCGCGTCGAAGCCCGCTGCGCGTTGGATCAGCACCGGAATATCCGACTCACGCAAAAGCCCCTGCATCAAGACGGCCTGCATCTCGTTCGGCGCGGAGGCGACTTTTATCCAGCGTTCCTTCATGCGGGATATTCTACCCCGAAGCGTGAAAAAGCCGGAGCCTCCGATGTGGAAGCCCCGGCTCGGGTAGAACTATGTAGTTTTTACTGCTCGGCCTTGACGATCTCCTGCGGCTGGCTGACCTGGATGTCCACGATGGACTCATCCTCGGCGACATCGTCGTTGGAGATGTCGTTCGGGACGATGGTCACCTTCGAGCCGGTCGGGATCTCACCCTTGAGGATCATCTCGCTCATCGGGTCTTCGATCATCCTCTGGAGTATCCGGCGGAGCGGACGTGCCCCATAGGCCGGATCGTAGCCCGCGTCCGAGAGCTTGTCGAGGGCTTCGGTCGTGAACTCGATGACCACGTCGCGGTCGGCCATCTGCTTCCGAAGACGTTTGATCTGCACCTCGATGATGTGGCGCATGTCCTCGCGCTCCAGCTTATGGAAGACGATGGTCTCGTCTATCCGGTTGAGGAGCTCGGGGCGGAAGATCTTCTTGAGCTCGCTGTTTACGCGCAGCTTCATCTCCTTGTACGAGATGCCTTCCGCGCCACCGAAGCCGAGAGCGTTCGTCTTGTTGATGTGCTGCGCCCCAACGTTACTCGTCATGATGAGCACAACGTTCTTGAAGTTGACCTGCCTGCCCTGCGCATCCGTGAGCATCCCGTCTTCGAGGATCTGAAGCAGGATGTTGAACACGTCCGGGTGAGCCTTCTCGATCTCGTCGAAGAGAACCACGCTGTACGGCTTGCGCCTGACCTGCTCGGTGAGCTGGCCACCCTCATCGTAACCGACGTATCCGGGCGGCGAACCGACCAGCCGGCTGACGGTGTGCCGCTCCATGTACTCGGACATGTCGAGCCGGATCATCGAATCCTGACTCCCGAAGAGGTACTCGGAGAGAGTCCGGGCAAGCTCCGTCTTACCGACGCCCGTAGGCCCGAGGAAGACGAACGAGCCGCTAGGACGGTTCGGGTCCTGAATACCGGCCATCGTCCGGCGAATGGAACGGGAGACGGCCTTGATAGCCTCATTCTGACCAACGACCCGGCCGTGAAGCGCATCCTCCATCTTCAGGAGCCGCTCGGTCTCAGCCTCGGTCATCTTCTTGACCGGGATGCCCGTCCACATGCTGACGATCTCTGCTATCTCGTCCTCGCCGATCGAGAAACGCTCGGCGGTCTGCTCGCCATCGTTCTCGTCGCCTTCACGCCAGCTCTTCTCGAGCTCACGGCGCTGGAGCGTGAGCTTCTTCTCATCGTCGCGGAGCTTGGCGGCCTCCTCGTACTCCTGCCCGTCTATCGCCTCTTCCTTCCGGCGACGGACCTCCGAGAGCTCTTCGTCGATCTCCTTGTAGTACGGCGGGCTGGACATGGTCTTGATCTTCATCTTCGACGCAGCCTCATCAACGAGGTCAATCGCCTTGTCCGGCATGAACCTGTCGGAGATGTAGCGGTCGCCGAGTTCGGAGGCGGCCTTGAGGGCTTCGTCCGTGATCTCGATCTTGTGGTGAGCTTCATATTTGTCGCGCAGCCCCTTGAGGATAAGCTCGGTCTCCTCGACCGACGGCTCCCCGACCTGGATGGTCTGGAAACGACGTTCGAGTGCCTTGTCCTTCTCGACGTACTTGCGGTACTCGTCCGTCGTGGTCGCGCCGATGACCTGGATCTCACCTCGGGCCAGCGCGGGCTTCAGGATCGAAGCCGCGTCTATCGCGCCCTCGGCAGCGCCGGCGCCGACGAGGTTGTGGATCTCGTCGATGAACAGAAGGATGTCGCCGTGGTCGGTAGTCTCCTTCATGATCTTCTTCAGCCGCTCCTCGAACTCACCACGGTACTTGCTGCCCGCAACGAGCGCACCGAGGTCGAGCGTGTAGACCTCTTTGTCCGCGAGGATCTCGGGAACGCGCCCCTCGGCAATCTCCTCCGCAAGCCCCTCGACGATGGCGGTCTTGCCGACGCCCGGCTCCCCGATGATGACGGGGTTGTTCTTGGTACGCCGGACAAGGATCTGCATGATCCTCGATATCTCCTCCGCCCGTCCGATTACCGGGTCGAGCTTGTCTTCCTCAGCGTATTGCGTGAGGTTTCTGCCGTACTGGTCGAGCTGTCGGGTTTTCGGGCGCTTGCCACCCTCGCCCACCGCCGCGCCACCGCGTCCCTGCCCCTCGGCACCGGAGCCGGACTGCGAACGGCTGCCGCGCTGCGACCGACCGCCACCGAGCCGCTTGACGACCTCGCGCCGAACCTTGTCCTGGTCAACGTCGAGGTTGCTCATCACCCGAGCTGCGACGCCCTCGCTTTCGCGGACGAGGCCGAGCAGAATGTGCTCCGTGCCTATGTAGTTGTGGCCGAGTTGCAACGCCTCGCGCAGCGCAAGCTCCAGCACCTTCTTCGAGCGCGGCGTGAAGGGAGCCTGACTACCAGACCCTTCCTCACCGTACCCGACGATGCTGTCTACCTGATCACGCACGTCGTCGAGCGTAACCCCCAGGTGGTTGAGCGATTGAGCCGCAACACCCTCGTCCTCCCTCAGGAGACCGAGAAGGAGGTGCTCCGTGCCTATGTAGTTGTGGTTAAAGGTGCGAGCCTCTTCTTGGGCAAGGACAACGACCTTGCGGGCCCGTTCGGTAAATCGTTCAAACATGAGAGGAAGCCTCCTCTTCTTTGAGGTCTAACAACGGCTTCGGGGACATTGTGCTGGAAGTCCGGGAGGGTACGTGATCTCCGTAGCCTCTCCGGTTTCTCGGATAAGTTGGATTATACATTCCACTCAATCTCGTTCTGTGAAACAAATCGACATTGTACGGTGCTGCTCGAATCCGGGTCTTCGGGGGGGATCATATGAAAAGGTGTACCTTTCTCGCGTGGGTCGATGACCTGGCTCCGATTATACAACCTGCCCCACACATTCCCTTTGACCCATATCATTTGCGCTCACAGCGTCATGAAATACCGGACGGCACCGGAGAAGCTACGCGCAATGCCTAGATGGAGAGTCGCTCCCGCACGAGTTCCTGCGGCAACCCGGCTACGAACGGCCCCGCCTTCGGCCCGCTTTTCTTGCCGAGCAAGACAGTGTACAACGCCCCGAACGCCCGCTTCGGCTTGAGGTCCATCTCGACCGCCGTCCGGTAGAGCATATCCTGTACGACCTCGCCGTCCACCGCAATGTCTGACCCGTCGCCGTCTTCTAGCTTCCGGGCGACGACCTCTAAGTAGCTCCGCTGCTCCTCGTCCAGACCCTTCGCAGCCTCGGCGGCCTCCTCCTGAGAGAGAACCTTCTGGCGCATCTCGTCCGGCGCCCACTCCTCGGCCCAGTTCCTAGCGTAGTGTAGGTCAGCGGCAAGCTCGCGTGGTTCTTCTGAGACCTCGTAGCCATCACGCCGGAGCATCTTCCCTGCGAGCGGCACGTCCTCTCCGACGGTCTGGGCGACGGTTACGAGGTGGGTGAACGGCACGGGCCTGGCAAGTCCGGTTTCCCTACGATATTCGTCCATGAAGCGCGGGAAGCCGTTCGTCAGATCTATGTCGAAGGACCGGGATGGCTCGCGCGGCATGAGTATCTTTCGCACCGCCTCGGGGGGCATGATCCGCAAAAGGTCGCCTGGAAGAAGCACGATGCCCTTCGAACTGCTCATCGCACCCGCGCCTTTTATCCCGATCCACTCGTACTCGTACCGTCCCGGAACGGGATGCCCGAAGACCTCTCGTGCCATCCTGTCAGCGGTATCCGTCGAACCGCCCCGGCTCGTGTGATCCTTCCCGAACGGCTCGAACGTAACCCCGAGCGCCTTCCACCGCGCCGCAAGCTCTACCCGCCATTGGAGCTTTCCCTCGCCTCTTGAACAATCGGCTGTCTCGACCGTGACTTTCCCGGTTTTGGGGTCTGCTTGCTCAAATTCGACTGAATAACTTTCGGGCATATCTTTGATCACTCGAGTGTTCTGCAAACTACCAAAGGTACTGCGCGGGATGAACGGAGACCAGTAATCCTCCACCAGTAGCGTTCGGCCTGAAACTTCTGTGAGAATCTCGCGAAGTTTCTCTTTGTTTTCTAGGGCCTCTCTAATGACGTGCTTGTAAAAACCCTCTTCGTAGAGTTCGCGCGACCGGACTACTTCTATTTCCATCTCCATCTCGCGTAGCGCGGCCTCGAAAGGTCCGAGAAACCGTTCAGCGTACGACGGATATTTGTCACCCGGCTTTGAGAACGGATCGGGAATATCCGAGAGGCTGTGTCCGAGGTACTTGCTGAAATCCTGCGGGATGGTTGGCGCGATCTTCCGCAAAGGATCTGCCGTGTCGGCGTGGAAGATGAATCGGACCTGATCACCGCGCTCGCGAAGTGCGTTCGCGACGGCCTCCGAGACAAGGACTTCCAGCAGGTTTCCGGCGTGGATGTTACCGGACGGACTAATACCGGAGACGACCGTGTGCGGCCCGTCTCCGAGCTTGTCTGCGGTGCGCTTCGCCCAGTCGGGCGCGTTCGGAGGCATGCTACCGAACAGTCTAGCTGGCGACTTCGACGTTGATTATCTCGTATTCCGTCGCACCGCGCGGGGTAGAGACCATGACCTTCTCTCCAACCTTGCGCTTCAGGACGGCCTTGCCAACGGGCGAGGCGTGGGAGAGCTTCCCGCTCGCCGGATCGGACTCGTTGGAGCCGACGATCTCGAAGACCCGCTCGCCGCCTTTGCCGCCGATGACCTTGAGCGTAACGCGTGTCCCGAGGTCGACGGAATCCGAAGAAGCCTCAGATGGGTCCACTACCTTTGCGTTTCGGAGGCGGCGTTGGATCTCCATGATCCTACGCTCCAGAAGACCCTGCTCGTTCTTGGCATCATCGTACTCGGAGTTCTCGGAGAGATCCCCGAACTCCCGTGCCGTGCGTATGCGGTCGGCGATCTCCTTTCGACGGACTTCAATCAGGTACTTTAATTCGTCTTGGAGCTTGGTCAGACCTTCAGGTGTGACGAGCTCCTGATTCTTTTCTGTCATAAGCGGCGAGATTATACGTACACCCAACTGAGATTGTCAATGGAAACTTTCACCGTAAGTCGAAAGATGGCCGCTGAACTCCCGAACCCCCGAAATCTCCCTCTCCGAAAATAGTTCCCGAACCTTCCCGTGACCCGGAATGACCAGTTCACAATCGAGGTCGGCGAGGCATTTGAGGTTGAAATCGCGCATGATCCCACGATGCGGCACGCTGAGGTCCGGCTCGTCGATTACCTCGTTCCCGTAGAGCAAGATGTCTATATCTATCGTACGCGGGGCCATCTCGCCCTTCCGGTCTCGTCCGAGCGCGGCCTCTATCCCCTGACAGTAACGGAGTAGTTCGAGAGGCGGCATCCTACACAGCACTAGAACGACGCAGTTCAGGTAATCCGGGTGTCCCGCCCCGACCTCGACCGGGTCCGTTTCGTAGACCTTTGATGTGCTCGTCACGTCGACGAGCGCGTTCACACCGAGGGCTTCGATGCTGGAGCGAAGGTTCTGCAAACGATCCCCGAGGTTGCTACCGAGGCTCAGGCAGGCAGACTCGGTGGACAACGTTCTACTCGTGAGAGACGAAGGCCGCAGCGATGGCTAGGGCTTCGCGATTCTCGCGAACGTCGTGGACGCGGAAGAGGCGCGCGCCGCGCTCATAGGCAAGGACGCTCGTCGCGACCGTTCCGGCGATACGCTCCGAAGCGTCATCCACACCGGAGAGCGTCCCGATAAAAGTCTTGCGAGAGGTGCCGATCAACACTGGGAATCCGAGGGCCGTCATCTCCGGCAGGTTCTTCAAGAGCGTCAGGTTGTGCTCCAGCGTCTTCCCGAACCCGATACCGGGGTCCAGCACGATATCCTCCGCCGCAACCCCGAGCGACATCGCCTCCTCGGCTCGCTCGATGAGGTGGCCGCGCACCTCGCGCACCACATCGTCGTAGTGTGGGTCGTGCTGCATCGTCTTTGGTTCGCCCTTTATGTGCATCAAGACGACTGGGCATCCGGCCTCCGCGACGAGCGGGAGCATTCGAGGGTCCATCGTCCCGCCGCTCACGTCGTTGATGATGGTGGCTCCGGCTTCGAGGGCGGCCTCGGCGGTCGAAGCTCGGTAGGTATCTATGGAGATGATCGTACCGGGGCGTTCGTAGATGATGTCCCGGATTACGGGCGCGACCCGCTGCACTTCCTCGGCCGGCTCGACCGGCGCGGAGCCGGGCCGGGTTGACTCGCCACCGATGTCTATGATCCTCGCACCCTCGTCGAGCATGGTCAGAGCGTGGACTGTTGCCTTCTCTCGGTCAACGTACCAGCCGCCGTCCGAGAAGGAGTCCGGCGTGACGTTGAGTATGCCCATGAGTACGGGGTCGGGGCCGGTGAAACGACCTCCGACCCCAGGCTGCGAAACGCTCTGTATCGTGCGAGGCATTTAATCTTCGGTGTTGCTGATACCGTTCGGGCTCGGGCCACTAGCATTCGGGCCGCCCGTCTGGGCGTGGTTGTTCGAGTTGAAGTGAGGCTTGTCTACGGTGTATTCCTCGATCAGCCGCTTCAGGTGCTTCGCGTCTACCGTTTCGTGTTCGATCAGGTCGGCGGAGAGCTTGTCGAGGAGTTCGCGATTTCTGAGCAGAACGTCCTCGGCGGTGTCGTAAGACTCGTCTACGATGCGGCGGATCTCACGGTCTATCTGGAAGGCGATCTCGTCCGAGTAGTCCGGCGAGGAGTTGAAATCGCGACCCATGAAGACCTGACCTTCGGGGTTGCCGAAGGCTATGAGGCCGAGTTTCTCGCTCATGCCGTAGCGTGTGACCATCGCCCGCGACATCTTCGTGACGCGCTCGATGTCGTTAGAAGCTCCGGTCGTTATTTCGTCGAAAATCACCATCTCCGCCGCCCGTCCGCCGAGCATCATGGCGAGCTGGTGCATCATCTGCGACTTGCTCATCATGAACCGGTCCTCGGTCGGCAAACTCATCGTCACACCCAGAGCCTGCCCGCGCGGAATGATGGATATCTTGTGTACCGGGTCAGCGTGTTCGAGGAGAGCACCGACGATGGCGTGTCCGGCCTCGTGAAAGGCCGTGATTTCTTTTTCCTTCACGGAGATGAGCCGCGTCTTGCGCTCTGGGCCGGCAATAACCCGGTCTACGGCCTCCTCCATCTCCTCCATCTCGATGACTTCCTTGTCGTGACGCGCCGCAAGTATCGCAGCCTCATTGATGAGGTTCGCGAGGTCGGCACCCGTGAAGCCCGGCGTTCCCTTCGCGACGGTCGAGATATCTATATCGTCGCCGAGCGGCTTGCCCCTTGAGTGGACGTTGAGAATTCTCTCCCGTCCCGGATAGTCCGGCCTGTCGACCACGATCTGCCGGTCGAAACGCCCCGGCCTGAGAAGCGCCGGATCGAGGATGTCCGGGCGGTTCGTCGCGGCGATCATGATGATGCCACTCTTGCCATCGAAGCCGTCCATCTCAACGAGGAGCTGGTTGAGGG
>JBPCNU010000041.1:0-4341 GCA_051000975.1 Rubrobacter sp. | reverse complement strand
CGCAGGATGAGCAAGGACTACGAGCGGAAGGTACAGACAAGCGAGACGCTCATCGAAGTAGCGATGATCCGGCTTAGGTTGCGACGTCTAGCGAGGGCAGCCTGAACCTTGCAAAACAGGCTCTAAGGAGATACGACGGGTGAAGTTACGGGATCAGGTAACAGAGAAGCTCGCCGCGATGGTCCTCTCCGACGGGTACTCGGAGGGCGACCGGCTGCCGCCCGAACGGAAGCTCGTCGAGGACCTCGGGGTGAGCCGCACGGTCGTCCGCGAGGCCCTGAACCTGCTGGAGAGCCGGGGCCTCATCCGCATCGAACACGGTCGCGGGGCGGTGATCGCCGGGACGGGTCTTCCCGCTGTCCGGGACACGCTGCAGCTCTACCTCAGGAACCGCCCGGAGACGATGCTGGAGCTTCTGGAGGTCCGCCGGGCCCTTGAAATAGAGGTCGCCGGGCTCGCGGCACAGCGGGCCACCCCGGAGGACATCGAGGCCATCCGGGAGGCGCACGAGCGGATGCGCGAGAAGCTACACGCCCCCGAGGGCTACGTCAACGCCGACAGCGAGTTCCATACGGCCATCACCCGCAGCACGAAGAACCACATCTTCCTGCTCATAAACGAGCCGATAACGGACCTGCTGCTCGAAACGCGGAAGATCACGGGCTCGATGGCCGAGAACGCCCGCCGGGCCGTGAGGGGACACGAAGCCATCCTGAAGTGCATCGAAGCCCACGACGTCGCCGGGGCGCGCCTCGCCATGACCGAACACCTCCTCAACACCCAGAAAGACATCGAGAAGTTCATGCACGAAATACGCTAGCCTCCCCCAGACCGCCAACTCTTTGACATTGTATGACCAATTCAATAGGATGGTCCCGGGCGTTGGGGAAACGTCCTGGGATACGAGGCGGTAGGTTTTGCCATCGCGAAAGGGGAGGGAATGTCAGAGACGGTTGACCGTTCGGAGGAGCGGGGTCTAGCGACCGAGTTACCGAGCAAGTACCTGCCTGCGGTCGAGTATCGGGACTTGCCGGAGCCGGTCGCCATGCGGAAGATCATCGGTGCGAGCGTGATCATCCTTGCGACTGCCATCGGGAGCGGTGAGTTCGTGCTCTGGCCGTACATCACGACGCAGGTGGGGCTGGTTTTCATTTGGGGCGCGGTGCTCGGGTTCGGTATTCAGTTCTTCATCAACATGGAGATAGAGCGGTAAACGCTCGCTACGGGCGAGTCGGTGGTCACGGGCTTCGCGAGGTTCTGGAAACCGTGGTGGTGGCTCTCCATCATCTTCGCGCTCGCCCAGAACTTCTGGCCGGGCTGGGCGACGGGGGCGGCGACGACGCTCTCCTTCGCCTTCAACTTCGGTGAGGGTGCGATCGTCCCGGTGACGCTCTGTGGCCTCGTCGCTATAGGCATCGCGCTGACGGCGAGCCCGGTCGTCTACCAGACGGTGGAGAAGATACAGGCGACGATGGTCGCCCTCATAATGGTGTTCGTCGTTCTGGCGGTCATCCTCGCTTCGAGCGCGGAGGCGTGGGGCACGCTCATCACGGACTTCCGCTACGTCGGGCGCGTCCCGCTGGACGTTCCGGGCCTCTCGGTGGCGGCGATACTCGGCGCTCTGGCGTTCGCCGGGGCGGGTGGGGCCAACAACCTCGTGCAGAGCAACTACATCCGCGACAAGGGCATGGGCATGGGGCAGCGCATACCGCGCCTCGTCTCCCCGATAACCGGCGAGGATCAGGCCGCCCCCTCGACGGGCTACATGTTCAGGACGACGGACGAGAACATGCGGCGGTGGAACGGCTGGTGGCGGGTTGCGAACCTCGAGCAGTTCTTCACCTTCTTCTGCATCGGTCTGGCGACGCTCATAGTCTTCTCGGTCGTCGCGTACTCGCTCGTCCCCTCGGGACAGGTCAACAGCTCCGACTTCGAGTTCATCCGGTTCCAGGGCGACGTGCTTGCAACCCAGGTCGCACCGTGGTTCGCCTTCTTCTTCTTCATGGCCGGGACGTTCGCGCTCTTCTCGACGAACCTCGGCATCATAGATTACACCTGCAGGCTCGCGGCGGACCAGATCAAGATAAACGCCCTCAGCCAGAGCAACTTCTGGAGCGAGAGCAAGATCTACGCCGGCCTCGTGTGGGCCATGATCGCCGTCGGGGCATCCATCCTGCTCCTCGGCCTCGACCAGCCGCTCATTTTGGTCATAATCGCCTCCTCCATCGCGGGCGTGATGATGTTCATCTACTCGATGCTCCTGATCCAGTTGAACCGAAAGGCCCTGCCGGAGCCGATAAAGATTCGCGGGATCAGGCTCGGGGTGATGATCTTCTCGGTGCTGTTCTTCGGGTTCTTCTCGATGCTGTTGCTCTGGGATCAGATCAGCAGCAACCTCTTGGGCGGCTGAGGACCGCGTGCTGAAGACCCTCTGGCTCAAGGTGCTCTTGGCCCTCTTCGTCTGGGCCACGCTCATCGCCCTCTACTTCGGCGTCGGGCGACTGATCGGCTGACGGCCAGAGAGGCAGAGCAGCAAGGGGGGCGCGGTGATCTTTCCGCGCCCCCTTATTCTTTACTTACCGCTTGTCTACTTATCGTTCGTTTCGTCCCTTCCCTCAGCCGACCAGCAGGACGTGCACGTCCCCCGGACCATGAACCCCGATGGCGAGGGACATCTCGATATCCCCCGAGCGGCTCGGCCCCGAGTGAAAACACAGGTTCGACGGCAACCCCGACTCCGCGTACACCTCGAAGACCTCGTCGGCGCGGGCAAGCACCTTCTCAACCGGCACTATGGCGACGTGGGTCGGCGGCAGCAGCGTAACCGTTCGCCCCTTCCCGACCCCGCTCGCAAGCACGATGCTCCCCGTGTCGGCGATGGCCCACTCCGCAGTAGAGAGGCCGATGTCCGAGTTCGCCGCGACCTCCCGAAAGTCTTCGAGATCGTGCCATACGCACACCTCCACCCCCGCTGAAGCAAGCCGGGCGTCCACCCCGAGTTCGTCCAGCTCCGGTACGTCCCACCGGACTAGCCGCCTCGCGCGACGCTCCTTCGCAAGCTCTACGACGTACTCTCGAGCCTCCGTCAGGTCTGCGACGCGCGAACCGTGTCCGCCGAGAGCCGCCAGCTCTTCTAGGAAACGCGCGGGCGGGTCCGGGATTTCGGGGCTCGCAAACGGCCTCTCCGGGGTACGGGTCCACGCCGAGTCCGGGGACTTCGTCGGCCTGTAGCGTCCGGCCTGAGTCCGGCCTTTTATGCCGTCGAGGAAAGGCGCGTGCCTGCTCGCTTCGGTCATTCGATGCCCTCCTTCCACATCTGGCTGAAGGGTTTGTCCGCGAGCGGCGCGAGGTCGCGGAAGTCCGTCCAGCCCGAGAGCGGACCCGGCATCCGGCGCACCGAGCCGTCCTTAACTGCGGCCTTCTGCGCGACGCGCCCGGCCTTCGTCGCCAGGCCGTAGAGCTTCGGGCTGCTCATCGTCTTCTCGAAGCCTTTGAAGACTAACTCCTCGGCCTTCCCCGCGAGCCCCTCGTTCACCTGCCGGTTTCGGAGCTTCAGTAGCAGTTCGTGCAGCGGTATCCCGACCGGACACGTCTCCGAACACGCCCCGCACAGAGACGAAGCATGTGGCAGGTCTCTTGACTCTTTATCACCCTTGAGGAGCGGCGTTATGACCGCCCCTATCGGCCCGGAGTAAGTCGAGCCGTAGGCGTGGCCGCCCGTCTGACGGTAGACCGGGCAGACGTTCAGGCATGAGCCGCACCGGATGCAGTAAAGCGCCTCCTCGAAAGGCGTGCCGAGCAGCTTCGAGCGTCCGTTGTCGAGAAAGACGACGTGCAGTTCCTCCGGGCCGTCGAGTTCGCCTGCCCTGCGAGGCCCGGTGATGAAGTTCGTGTAGACCGTCAGCTTCTGGCCCGTGCCGTTGCGGGCGAGGAGGCGCGTGAAGACCGAGAGGTCCCGGAACTTCGGGACGAGCTTCTCGATGCCGATGACGACGACGTGTACCGGCGGTACGCTCGTCACGAGGCGACCGTTCCCCTCGTTCGTGACCATGCAGATGGTCCCCGTCTCGGCCACGCCGAAGTTCGCGCCGCTGATCCCGATATCCGAGGCGAGGAACTTCTCCCGGAGGCGTCTTCTTGCGTACCCGGCCAGTGCCTCCACGTCCGGCGGCAGCTCCTCCCCGGCGTTCTCCGAGAGGACGCGGGCTATACGCTCCTTGTTCATGTGGAGGATCGGGCCGACGATGTGCGACGGCGTATCGCCCGCCAACTGTGCGATCCACTCCCCGAGGTCCGTCTCGACGATCTCGAGCCCGAGGTCTGAGTAGTCTTCCTCAAGCC
>JBPCNU010000040.1:0-6003 GCA_051000975.1 Rubrobacter sp. | reverse complement strand
CTACAACGGTTATGCTCTGGAGGTCGCCCGACACTCCGGGGTTCCGGTCCGTATAACCCACAGCCACAACGACACCTCGGCGCTAGACTCCGAAAGTGGCTCGGGAAGAAAGCTGTTCATGAAGTCTGCGCGCTACCTCCAGAGCATAAGCGCTACAGACGGTATAGCGGTCAGCGAGGGGGCAGCCCGGTCCCTCTTCGGCGAGGACTGGCAGGACGACACCCGGTGGAGCGTCCTGTACACGAGCATCGTCCCCGAGCGGTTCGATGGTCCGAACGACCGCGCGCGGATACGTCGAGAGTTCGGGGTGGCGGAGGATGCTTTCGTGGTGGGCCACGTCGGGCGGTTCTCGGAGCAGAAAAACCACGGGTTCCTGATCGAGATCTTCGCCGAAATCGTACGCCTCGCCCCGGACGCCCGGCTCGTACTCGTCGGCGAAGGCCTGCTCCGGGCTGAGGTCGAGGAAGCCCTGGATCGCTTCGGGGTCAGGGACAGGGCGATAATGACCGGTACACAGAAAGACCCGGAGCGTCTTATGAGGGGTTTGATGGACGTGTTCGTCTTGCCGTCGCTGCACGAGGGGCTACCACTCGTCGGTATAGAGGCGCAGGCTTCGGGACTCCCGTTCTTCTTCTCGGATGCAATCCCGGGAGAGGTAAATGCGCTCCCGGAGCTGGCCCGTCCGCTTCCGCTATCGCTTTCGGCCTCCGAGTGGGCAGAGCAGATCCTCGCCGTCCGGTATGCACCGCCCAAGCTGGAGAGGGAAGAGGCCCTGCGACGGATGAAGAACAGTCCGTTCAATATAAGCCATGCGGTGAAGCGACTGGAGGAGATATATGGCGAGCGTCCGTAAAGATAGCCGCCATAGGACGCCTCCGGCAAGGCATGGGCGGTGGGCCCTCGCGTTCTTCGGAAGCCTCGCTCTTCTGGTTCTTCTTATCGTCCTCGCGTTGTTGTACAGCGTGTCGGCCTTTGGTCTCAGCGCGGCACACACTCTGAGAATGGCCTGTCTGCTGCTGGCACTCTCCTTCCTATGGTCGCTATACTCCTGGAAGCTCGCTTCTGGAGGCCTCTTCAACCCTTACGGTCTCTTCCTGATCTCGGCAGCGCTGTTCAATGGCGGGCAGATCTTCCTTTACCTCTTCGCTATAGATACCTCCCGTCTCACGAGCAGTCTCGCCATCTCGGTTCCCGAGACGTTCTCTCAGGAGACGGTGCTGCTCACGGTCTACCTGATCACACTCGGGATAGTCGGGTTCCACACAGGTGGTTTGTTGAGCGTGCCACTCGCATCCAGGAGGGGCATGAGGGCGAGATCAGCCTGGCTGGAAGACGATAGAACCACGGCGTTCTCGCTGAGGCTCGTAGGCTGGGGTCTCCTTGCGGTCTCTGCGATACCCACAATCTTTCTCTTACAGCAGACCATAGCGGTGGTACTGAGTTCTGGCTATCTCGGCATCTACCAGCAAAGCTTCGGCAGCGCGGTCTCCATCCTCGCGGCGGCCATCGTTCCGGCGGCTATTTTCCTGCTCGCCGGTAGCCGGGGGATAACGTTCAATATACTGCTCTCGACCTTTATCGTGATCGCCTACTCGCTCATTCAGTTCTCCCTCGGCAATCGAGCCGGGGCGGCGATGTTCCTGATCGCCTACGCCTGGACTTTCCACCGTTCCATAAGGCCGCTGCCGACGACGGCGCTTTTGGGAATGGGGATATTCATGATGTTCGTGGTCTTTCCGGTGGTTCGACTCTTGCGGGGGGGTACAGGCGGTCCTCGAAACCTCTCCTTCGAGACGCTCGCGGAGACCTTCTCCTCGATAGACAACCCGTTGGTCTCCGTCTTTCAAGAGATGGGGTTTTCCGTGATCACGGTCGCCCACACCGTCGAGATGGTGCCTGGCTTTAGAGACTTCGACTATGGAGTCAGCTATTTCTACGGTGCTCTCGGGGTGATCCCGAGCCTCTTCTGGGACTCCCACCCGACGATCGTTCACGGCACACTCGCTTCCTGGCTCGCTCGAACAGCAGAGCCGGGCCTGGTGAGTGTCTACCCGAACTGGAGCCTTGGCTACTCGTTCATCGCTGAGGCATACCTGAACTTCGGCTGGATTGGCGCCCCCCTCGCGCTCGGGGTGATGGGCTTCCTTCTCGGGTGGTTCGTACTCTCGGCCGACCGTTCCGGCGACCTGGCAAGGATCGCGATGGTCGGGGCGTTCACGGGATTCTTCCTGATCTTCGCCCGCGCCGAGTCCAACGATATAATCCGACCCCTCTTCTGGTACTCGCTCTTTCCGTACTGGACGGTCTGCCTCCTGCGCTGGTGGCCATACCGGAAGCCTCTGCCTCTCTCAGAAGAAGAAGCCGAAGTACTCAAAGCAAGGGCTTCGAACCGGTTGGCCCAGTGAGGATGCTGGAGGTCTGGCACGTAGGAGCGCCGCCCTCTCCGAACGCCGTGGACGGGGTCGGGATGGTCGTCTGGCAGGTCGCCCGCGAACAGGCGAACCTCGGCCACGCGGTCACCCTGATCCTGGATGCAGAACCCGACGAATCCGCCCGAACTCTCGCCGCCGAAGCGAACATCCGGCTCATACACCTCACCTCGCGTTTCCTGCGATACGACGGGGCCAGGCTGCGACGACTGCTGCGCGAAAGCCGCCCGGACATCGTCCACTTCCACAAAACGTTCATCCCCGAACACTTCCCGCTGACGCGGACTCTCATCTCCTCGGAGATACCCTACGTTCTCACCCCGCACGGCGGCGTCAACCACCGCAAACGCAACCTCAAGAAGACCGCCTACACTTGGCTCGTGGAGCGCGGCCGCTTCCGGAGGGCCGCCGCCATAACCACCGTCGCCCCACTCGAAGAGCGCGCTATCCGCAAGCTCGTCACCGACTACAAACGTGAGATAACCTGGATCCCGAACCCCGTAGACGTACGGCTCCTGGACGGCCACGAATGGAGCGGCGATTTGTATTCGACCCCGAAGAAGATGATGTTCCTCGGGCGCTTTCACGTCGTGAACAAGGGCATAGACACCCTTGTTCAGGTTTCCCACCGTCTCCTCGGCGAGGTAGAGGCACACCTTTACGGTACGGATCATCCGCAGACCGGCAAGTTGCTCGCCCGCCTCAAGGCCGACCTCCCGCGAAACGTCCATTTCCACGGCCCCGTCTCGGGCGAAGAGAAGGCCCGACTGCTCGCAGGTTCAGACCTCTATATCCAGACTTCACGCTGGGAAGGCTTCTCCATCTCTATAGCAGAGGCGATGTACGTCGGTGTCCCATGCGTCGTGACGGACACCCCCCACCCCGATCAGATAGTCCACCACGCCGAGGTGATGAAAGACTTGGGCCTCGGCCTCGTTCTCCCTGTAGGCTCCGAACAGGCTGCGAAGGTGCTCCTTGAGAACCTGTCGGAACCTTCCCGGCTCCTGCAGTTCGCCGCACGAGCAAGGAGCTTCGCCCGAGAGAATTTTACACCGAGGGCGGCGGCCCTCGGCTACCTCGAAGTCTACGGGAAGGCTATGTCCGAGGTGCCAGCAAGCTCCCGGTAGATCGCGAGGGTGCGACACGTCGCCTGCTCCTGATCGAAGTTCCTCCGAGCATGTTCGTGGTTCGCCCGACCGATGCTACCCAGAGTCTCGCCGCTGACGCGGGCCATCCACTCTATCGCCCGGGAGAGTGCCCGCACGTCCCCGGTCGGGACGATCAGGTTCTCACCCGCTCCTACCACCAGACTCGCGCCGAAGACCTTCGTCGAGACGACGGGGAGGCCTGCGGCCATCGCCTCCATCGTACTGTACGAGATCCCGGCCTCGTAGTGGCTCGACACCACGAATACGTCCAGCCCGCCAAGGAATTCCCCCGGTCCTGCGACCCATCCCGGCAGGTGGACCTCGCCTTTGAGGCCGAGTTCTCCAACCCTCTTGCGACACTCCTCCAGCAACTCCCCGTCCCCGGCGATTTTCAGCCTCATCGGAGTATCGGGCGACGCCTTCCGGGCCTGCGCGAACGCCTCTACCAGGTTTAGCGGCGCTTTCTGCGCGCTGAAACGCATGGTCGCGCCGAAGATCAAGGGCCTCTGGCCCTCGCCGCAGTGACCTTCGGGGTTGAAGTAAGAGAAGTCCTCGTCGCGTAGGGCGTTCGGTATGACGCGAATGCGGGCTCTTGGCACCACGTTCAGGTCTCGTATGAAGTCACCCTCGTCCTCCGAGACGGCGATCAAACATGAAGTCGCCCCGTAACCGAGGACGCGCTCGGCGGTTGTGTACAACGCGATTTTCTTTCGGGAGATGTCTGGTGAAGAGAGGATCATGCTGTGCGGCGTGTAGACGGCGGGGACCCGGGCGATTCGCGCCGCCGCCCGCCCGATCGCACCGCCCTTGGAACTGTGGCCGTGGACGATGTCGAAAGGCCCATACCTGCGCGCCACCTCAACGACCCGACGGACGGCGTTTAGATCCCCGGCTGGTGAAATCTCCCGGCCCACGTCCATCTCGGAGAACCGGATCCCCATCCCCTCACCCTTCTGGATAAATCCCCGAAAGGCTTCGTCCAGCCTCAATGGCGCATAGACGACGTGAACTTCGTGTCCGAGCAACGCCAGTCCCTCGGAGAGCGTGCGAACGTGTCGCCCCACGCCAGCGCCGGTTGCCTCTATGACCTGGAGTATTCTCAACCGGAGCTTCGCTGGAGGCTCGAGTTCTTGAGCAAGGTGCTGAGAGAAGGTCTACTTCGAGTCATCGTAGCTGTTGCTGTACCCTCCGTAGGTTCCGTCCCGGGCGGGCTTGACGTTGTTCATTACCGTTCCGAGCACCTTCGCGCCGACGGCCTCAAGGGACCTCATGCTTCGCTTCGCGGAGAGCTTGCGGGTGCTCTGGGCATCGAGGACGAGGATCACACCGTCCGCCTGGGAGGCTACGATGGCAGGGTCGGAGACGAGTTGGACCGGAGGTGCGTCTATCAGCACGTAGTCGAAGGTTTCGCGCAACTCCGTAAGAAGGGCCGAGAACCGCTCTGAGCCCAGTAGCTCCGTGGGGTTGGGCGGTACGGGGCCGGAGGTGAGCACCTTCAGGTTCCCCACCGGTGAGCACCAGAGGCTCTTGACCCGGTCCGTTCCCACAAGCGCGTTCACCAGACCCTTGCTGTTTCGGAGGTTGAAGATCCCGTGCACGACGGGTTTTCGGAGGTCGCAGTCTATCAGGATCACGCTCTTCTCGGCCTGTGCCAGCGAGACCGCGAGGTTGGCACAGGTCGTGCTCTTGCCCTCCTTCTGTCCCGGGCTCGTTATGACTATGACACGCGGAGGGTCGTCGACCGCAGCGTAGAGGAGGCTCGTCCTGAGCGTCCGGTAGGCCTCGGCGGCCTGCCCGCCGAAATCCGAGAGCGAGACCAGACGGTCAGGAAGCTCACCCGGGCTCTTCTGCTTCTCGAGTGGTTTCGTCTTGCTCATATGAACCCTCCGTATCCACGGCCGCGAGGGCCATCCTTAGAGTGAATCGCTCGACGAGCGGTTTGAACCGAGATCCTGCTGCATCTGCAGGAGGCGACGCTTGATCTCTATCTTCTCCATGCTGACGACTTCGAGCTTCTCTTCGAGCCTCCGGCCTTTCTCCTCGGCCTTCTGCAGCGTTTCTTCTCTCTGGCGAAGGGCGGCCTCGAGCTGTCCGGGGGTGGAGCCCTTATCCCTGCCGGGTTCGTGATCGGTGAGTTCTTCGAGCATCATCATGACCTCGCGTACGTCGCCGCCCTCGTCGGTTACCGGCCTGATGAAGACCCGCAGCCAGCGCTCTCCGTCCTCTCCCCCCCCCTTGTTCTTCAGCGACTGTAGCCGCAGGGGCGGGGTGACGGTCTCCGAGCGGCTATCGAGGCTCTGGCGGAAGTAGCGGTCGAGTCCGACTTCCTTGATGCGCTCGTTCTCCAGTACGCTCTCGCCGTTAGTCTCACCCGGCTCGTGCCAGAGGTCGTGCCACAGCGAGTTCCAGGACTCGTCCTCCGAGAG
>JBPCNU010000039.1:0-3099 GCA_051000975.1 Rubrobacter sp. | reverse complement strand
ATGTACCCCTCCACACCCGCACCGTCCGCCTCGAAGACGACTGCTTCGTTGTCCCTGGCGTACTCGTCCCCGTCTGCTTCGAGCATCTGCCGCCAGCGTCCCTCGCACCGTCGGACACACATCTGGTGCCGGGCGGCCTTCTCCTCGAAGATGCGCTTCAACGCCGGGGTGTAGTCTTCACGGAAGGCGCAGATGCGCCGCTGCTCGTCGCTCGCCGGGAGCTTCGCAGGGCTGAGCTTGTAGAGGATGTAGTCGCAGGCCGTCTCCCAGCCCGAGGCTCGATAGAAGGCGTGTGAGAAAGGGTCGCGCATCGAGAGATGCATCCCGTTACCGCGCATCTCCCGCAGGGACTCTTCAATGAGTTTTCTCGCGTAGCCGCGTCTTCTGTAAGCTGGGTCGGTCATCACGGCGGCGATACCGCCCATCGGCGCGGGTGTTCCATCCACGAAGACCTCCATCGGGAGGACGGTCGTGCTGGCCCGGACCTCGCCGTTTTCGCTCGCTACGAAGACCCGCTCCGGCTCGAGGCGGGGGTTCTTCTCAGCGTCGAAGTACCTGCGGCTCCAATCCTCGCTGCCCCCGAAGGCGAGGCGGAGCATCCGCTCCAGGGCGGCCCTGTCCGACTCTCTGAAGTTCCTGATCTCCACTCCCGAACCCCCGGCTCTGACTCCCGGCCACGATGCGGCAAGTCTACTTTTCCGACCCCTGCTCTGCACGGGCTTCGAGCGTCTCCGAGACCCAGCGACACCACCGGGCATACTCCTGCTCGTAGCCGATACCTCGCTTGAGAGCGGCGTAGCTGGCGAACTGCTGCGGCTCCATCGCGAGCGGGTCTTCACCCCACCCCCGGTGGATCCTGGCCTCCGTCTCTCTGTAGCGCTCGAGCTGGTCTTGATGGCTCCTGGCTCGCTCCCGGAAGAAACCGGCCATCTCGTTCGCCCCGCCGAGCCACGACAGGTAAGCTCGCAACGTCGTCTCATCCCGCGTCAAACCCGCCTTCGGGGGACTCGCGACCCAATCCTCGACGGCCTCCCTCCCGGAGGTGGATATTTCGTAGACCTTCTTATCCTGCTTGCCCTCCTGCGCAACTACCCTGTGAGACACCATTCCGGCCCCTTCGAGCTTCGCGAGCTCGGGGTAGATCTGACTATGAGAAGCCTGCCAGAAGAACCCTACCGGATCCCCCATCCTCAACTTCAGGTCATACCCGGACATCGCCTCCCCGGCCAGCAACCCCAGCACCGCATACCCGAGCGTCGAAACCTTCACCCCGAACCACCTCTCATAATTTCGTAGACTCTTCTGTAGATCTTTACATATGTATATCTTGACATATAGAAACCTCAGCCGTACACTGCTTTATGTAAATATTTACATATACGGTTGATGAGAGGAGTCGGGATGTGTGGCGAAGGTCGTTTCGGGGCTAGGGTGGATGGGGTGAGTCGCGGGGCGCGGGTGATTGGGGCCGGGGCCGTGATCTCCGGTGTGGCGGTGTCCGGGTTGTTGCTGCTGGCGTCCGTGCCGGAGGCGTGGTGGCTGATCACCATCTACGGCTGGGTCGTGTTCCCCGCGTTTCGTCTACTTGGGTCAGAGCTTCCGAGGTTAGAGGATGAGTCTATCGGAAGCCGCAGTTTGAGGCCTGTCTCGCAGGAGCGACAGTTGCTGGAAGCTCTCGGCAGGCACGGCTCCCTGACCCCCGCTCGGGCCGCGATGGAGACCTCGCTCTCCGTCTCTGAAGCCGAGGGTTTGCTCTGGGCGTTGGCGAACGGCGGGCATCTGGAGGTGCGGGTGCGAGACGGCGGTCTCTTCTACGCTATGTGGGATGCCGGGGAGGACGACCAGCGGGAGGATGCCCGGCAAGCGGTGGGTTCATGGTAAGCCGGGAGTCGCGCATGACGGCGGGTATTCTGCTCGTGCTGTCTCTAGTAACGTTCGGGTACGTGGGCGAAGCGCGGCTGCCGGGTTATCTCGAAAAGGTGGCGAGGCGTACGGTTCCGGCCCTGGCGATCTTACTCCCGGCGGCGTTCTTCCTCGCGGTGTCGTTTCCGGAAGCGACGGAACCCAATGCCACGATCACCCTAGCCTACCTCGGGGCGGTATCACTCGGCACAGGATTTCTGACACTCGGCATCGGCCTCATCCGGGGGCCGAAGAGGAACGATACATGACGCCCGTGACGAAAGGTCGGTTCACCGCGAAGGTCGAAGGGTCGTTCGCGATGCTCGTGATCGGGATGTGGCTCTTGGATCACAAATCGCGATACCTGGAAACGAGTTCCGTCCCGGCTGTCAAACGCAGCGGGCTGGCGCCGCTATCGCTCTCGTCATTCAACCACGCAAGCACAGGCTGAGGAGGCTAGCAAATGGCTGACGTCGTACCAGGGAGGTTCACCGCAAAGACTGACGATTCTTTCGTCGTCTTCATGATCGGCATGCGCGTGAACCGCCCTCTCGCCTTCCGTAAGTGGGTACCGACGGCCCGCGCGATGGGTCCGATGCTCCGCGAGCTTTACGAGAACCCGGAGAAGGGATTCCTCGGAGCGGAGTTCTTTCTGTACTGGCCGGGAGTGGCTATCGTGCAATACTGGCGGTCTTTCGAGGATCTGGAGAAGTTCGCCCGCAACCCTGATGATCCGCACCTTCCGGCCTGGCAGCGCTTCAACCGGGTCGTGAAGTCCGATGGTTCGGTCGGCATCTGGCACGAGTCCTACCTGGTCAAACCGGGCCACCACGAGACCGTCTACAACAATATGCCCGTGTTCGGGCTGGCGAAGGCCACGGAGCACGTTCGGGCAGTCGGCGGGCGGGAGACGGCCAGGAGGCGGCTCGGTGGACAGAACGACCCCGCAGTACCCTCGCCCGAACAGCCGTAGCTCACTCAAGACGAGGCAAGCACTCCGAGGCGGGCCGGCGTGAAGGAGACGTAGCTGACGAGTCAATGTAGGTCACGGTGCCGGTGTAGTGGAAGACCGAATCCGTCGCAAAAACGGCCAGGGCAAGAATCTGCCTCGACCTGGTTCCCCACTCTATATCTCTGTGTCTCGACGCCCGACTGAACGAGCGGACCACCGCAGATTCGATGCCTGGATTATCCGAC
>JBPCNU010000038.1:0-12181 GCA_051000975.1 Rubrobacter sp. | reverse complement strand
GCTCGCCCCGATTATCATTCTCGGTATAGTGATCGGCGACTGGGCCGTTCTGGCCCTCGCCCTTGTGGTCATCGGTATCGCCGCCTACGAACTCTCTCGCGCCCTTGAACCGCTGCCGTTCATCGCCGCGCTCGTCGCCGGGGTCACGCCCGTTCTGCTCTCGATCCCGTACGGCCCGGTCGGGATACTCGCTGGGAGCATTCTGAGCCTGCCGTGGGCCTTGGTCTGGCTCGCCGGACGCTCGGATGTGAGGACGCTCCGGGCGATCCTCGCCATCCTGCTGATGAGCGTCTGGGTCGGCGTTCCGATGGCGCATCTCGGCCTCATCTCGGCCCTAGATAACGGCCGCCTGCTCGTGGTCGTAGCTATAGTGGGGCCCTGGATCTCGGACGCCGGAGCCTATTTCGCCGGGCGACTCTTCGGCCGGCATCTGCTCTTCCCGACCCTCAGCCCGAAGAAGACGGTCGAGGGCGGTATCGGCGGCCTCGTTCTCAGCACGCTCGTTGTCGGGTGGTTTTCGCTGGAGGTTCTCGGCTTCGACCCGGTGAAGGCCATCGTCCTCGGGGTAATGGTCTCGGTTGCGAGCCAGGCGGGCGACCTTTTCGAGTCCACGCTCAAGCGCATTCTCGACATCAAGGACCTCGGGAAGATCCTCCCCGGGCACGGCGGGATGCTCGACCGGATAGACAGCCTGCTCTTTACCGCTCCGGCGGTATACTACATCTCACTACTCGTATGACAGACCATTCGAACCACACCAGCCCGCACGAAAAACGCCTCGTCACCGTCCTCGGCTCGACCGGGAGCATCGGTACGCAAGCCCTCGATGTCATCCGCAGAAACCCCGAACGGTTCAGAGTCGTGGGTCTCTCCGCCTCTTCGAACGCCGACCTGCTCTCCGAACAGGCTCACGAATTCAAGCCCGAATACGTGGCCCTGGAGAACGGCGACCGAGACGCGCTTAACGCCGGAAAGGCCGAAGCTCTGACCGGTCCCGGTTCTGCGGCAGAACTCGCGAAGGCGGAGACGGACATCGTTTTGAACGGGGTCGTCGAGTTCGCGGGGCTCGCCACGACGGTGGCGTCGCTCGAAGCCGGGAACAAACTTGCCCTCGCCAACAAGGAGTCCATCGTCGCGGGTGGGGAATGGGTGATGAGCCTCGCCGCCGGGAACGGTATCATACCCGTAGACTCCGAGCATTCCGCGATCTTCCAGACGCTCGAAGGCCGCGACCGGGAACGTATCTCGGGCATCTTGCTTACTGCCTCTGGAGGCCCGTTCTTCGCCATGCCGAAGGCCGACCTTCTGGATGCCGGGCTCCAGGACGCGCTCAAGCACCCGACCTGGAACATGGGCGTCAAGAACACCCTCGACTCCGCGACCATGATGAACAAGGGCCTGGAGGTCATCGAGGCGCATCATCTGTTCGGCGTCTCCTACAAGGACATAAAGGTCGTCGTGCATCGCCAGTCGGTAGTTCACGGTGGCGTGACGTTCGATGACGGGGTTGCCATTCTGCACGCCTCGCCGCCGGATATGCGCCTGCCCATCGCCTACGGGATGCTATACCCCGAAAGGATCGAATCTCCCGTAGGAAATACCGACTTTGCAGGCGTTTCGTGGACGTTCGACGAGCCGAGGAGCGACGTGTTCCGTTGTCTGCCGCTCGCGTATGAGGCCGGGCGGCTCGGTGGGGCATATCCGGTCGCGTTGAACGCTGTGAATGAGGTTGCTGTAGAGGCGTTTGTTGACGGGCGTACAAAGTTCTTCGACATCGCGGAGCTTATAGAAGAGACGCTGGAGGATTCGTATGACGACGTGGGCGAGATGACGAACCTCGAGGCGATAGTCCTGGTGGACCAGCGGGCGCGGAGAGCCGCGAAAAAGATACTGGAGGCGCGGACTTGACGATCGTGATCTCGATCCTCGGGCTGATCCTCCTTATAGTCATCCACGAACTCGGACACATGCTGACCGCTAAGGCCGTCGGGGTGCGCGTCCCGGAGTTCGGGGTAGGTTTCGGGCCGCCGATCTTCCGCAAAAAATTCGGTAAGACCATCTACTCTTTCCGCATAATACTTCTCGGTGGGTTCGCGAAGATGGCCGGGATGGGAGACGGGGAGACGGGGCCGGACACGTACTACGAGAAATCAGCGTGGCGGCGGGCGGCTATCATCTTCGCCGGGCCGTTGGCGAACTTCGTAGCGGCGGTCGTGATCCTCGCCGGAGTCTTTATGTTCAGCGGGGTCATCACCGGGGCGACGAATCAGGTGAGCGAGGTCGTGCCGGACTCGATGGCGGCGAGCGTCGGGATAGAGGCCGGGGATCGCATCGTCGCGGTAGACGGGAATCCGGTCGCGAACTGGGAGGACTTCACCTCCGTCGTCTCGGAGAAAAGGCCGGGCGACGAGGCGAGCCTAGTGGTTGCCAGAGGCGGCGAAGAGCAGGCCTTCGACGGAACCTTGCGAGCCAGCCCGGATGATCCGGAGCGCGCGCTCGTCGGGGTCAGCCCGGAACCGATACGCGAGACTTACGGGCTTTTCGAGTCGGTTGGGATGGCGTTCACGCAGATAGCTCAAATCATGGCCGCACTCGTCGGGTTCATCGGGCAGCTCGTCACGGGCCAGGAGAGCTTCTACGATAACGTTACAGGGCCGGTCGGCATCGTCAGCGTCAGCAGCGAGTCGGTCACTCAGGGCATCTATCCGATACTGCTTGCGTTCATCAGCTTGAACCTCGCGGTCTTCAATCTGCTCCCGATACTGCCGCTCGACGGGGGGCATCTCCTCTTCATCGCCCTGGAGAAAATCTTCCGGCGGCCCATAAGCGAGGCGACGATGAACAAGGTCGCGCTCGTGGGGATGATGTTGGTCCTCACGCTCTTCCTGTTCGCAACCTACGCCGACCTGAGTAAAATCATCGAGGGACAGCCGTTCATCCCGGACCAGTAAGTCAGACAGGCTCGGAGAGGGCGCGGCCCCGTTAAATCAGAGTAAACCCTGCAAAACCAGTAAAAGCGTGTGAAAACGTTACGGGAACGGGGTAGCGAAGCGCGATAGAATCCAGACAGGCAACCTCGGGAGACGAGAGAGAATGACAGAGGCAGCGATACAGGAGCGTCCGGTTACGAGTCGGCAGATCATGGTCGGCGACGTGCCGATAGGTGGCGGGGCCGAGGTCGCGGTTCAGTCCATGACGAACACGATGACCTACGACGTCGAGGCAACGGTGCAGCAGGTCTACGACCTGAACGCCGCCGGGGCCGACCTCGTGCGCGTCTCCGTGAACGGCTCGAAGGCGCTCGAAGGCTTCAGGCAGGTCGTCTACCGGACGCCCGTACCGCTCATCGCGGACATCCACTTCGACTACCGGATGGCCCTCGGTGCGGTGGACGTGGGGGCGGCTTGTGTCCGTATCAACCCCGGCAACATCGGCAACGACGACCGTTTCAGGAAGGTCATCGAGAAGTGCCAGGAGAACGGCACGGCTATGAGGATCGGGGTCAACTCCGGCTCGGTCGAGAAACGGTTCTGGGACCTGCCGAAGGAAGAGGCGCTAGTGGCGAGCGCGCTCCAGAAGGTCGAGATCGCCGAGGGGATGGACTTCTACAATTTCAAGGTCAGCCTGAAGGCGAGCCACGTCCCGGAGATGGTTGAGGCGAACCGGAAGTTCCGTGAACACTCCGACGCGCCGCTTCACCTCGGTGTAACGGAAGCCGGGACGAAGCTAAACGGGGCGATAAAGACGGCGGCGGGCTTCGGACAGCTTCTGCCCTACGGCATCGGGGATACCATCCGGGTGTCACTGGCCGAGGACCCGGTCGAGGAGATACCGGTCGCGTATCAGATCCTCTCGTCGCTCAACCTCCGGCATCGCGGACCAAACGTCATCGCCTGCCCGTCGTGTGCCCGGACGCTCGGCTTCGACGTTATAGGGATGGCGAGCAAGGTCGAGCAGGCGCTCGTTGGTTACGAGGACCACTTCACCGTCGCGGTCATGGGCTGCATCGTGAACGGCCCCGGCGAGGCGCGGGATGCGGATTACGGTGTTGCGGGTGGCAAGGACGATGGTTTGATCTTCAGCAAGGGGGAGCCGCTTCGCAAGGTCGGTCGTGACGACATCTTCGACGCCCTCTTCGAGGAGATAGGCAAGGACGGCAGGAAGTAGCACCGGGTGGAAGACCGCCACGGTGGCGGATGCCTCTGCGGCGCCGTACGTTACGTGGCCGTGGGAAGTCCTGAAACGGTTTCTATCTGCCACTGCACTTCTTGTCGCAGAGCCGTAGGCGCGACGCCCGTAGCGTGGGTCATCTTCTCGGTCGAGAAGTTCACGATCTCGGGACCCAGCTTCGTATCCTACGCCTCCTCCGCGAACGTTACGAGAACCTTCTGCCGCGAGTGCGGCACTTCCCTGACTTTCAAAGTTCAGGACTCGCCCGACACCGTAGACATCACGCTGGCCAGTTTCGATCAGCCCGACGGGTTCGTTCCCGAACGCCACATCTGGCTGGAAGACGAAGCCATCGTAGAGAAAGCGAACCTGCCGCGGTACGGACGGGATCCGCTCGGGTCTCAAGAGACCTGACACCGCCGGATAGAGGGGATGGGCGCCCTTGGCCCACCTTGTAACCGAGGTACTCTGAGATATAATTCGTACGTTGTATGGGAGCAAGGGGTCTTCGGACTCGTTGCTTTTTTTATCGTCTTTTGTACTGATTTATACGGAGAAGGTGGTCGAAACGGCGAGTTTGGAGCGGTTGTCCAGGGTGGTCGAGGAGGCTCTTCCCCAAGATGCCGAGCTTGTAGAAGCACGGTTCTCGGGCGGGCCTCTTTTGACGCTGCTCATAGACAACCTCAAAGGCTCGGTGGACCATGAGTTCACGGTGCGGATCTCGCGGGCCATCTCCCCGGCGCTCGACGGTGAGGGCTACGACGGGATGGTGGAGGTGTCCTCACCGGGCATCGAACGCCCCCTGACGAAGCCGTCTCACTTCGAGCGTTTCAAAGGGCGTGAAGCGAAGGTCCGAACCTCGGAGGCTATAGGAGTCGGTGAGTCGGGCGGACGCAGGAAATTCGCCGGGGTCATCACCGTCGCAGGCGAGACGGGCTTCACGCTCAAGCTAGAGGACGATGGTTCGGAGATCGCAATAAACTACGCGAATATAACGCGGGCCATCCTCAAGGAGGATCTCGACAAATGAATATGGCACTACTTTCCGCGCTACACGAAATTGAGGTTGACAAGGGCGTACCTTTCGCCACGGTAGTGGAGGTTCTTGAGGCTTCGCTGCTCTCGGCCTACGAGGAACGCGAGGGGGCCGAGGAGGGGGCCGAGGTCGTCTTCGACCGGGAGACCGGGGACTTGAGGGTCATCAAGGATGATGAGGATGTTACCCCGGCGGACTTCACTCGCGTCGCGGCGAACGCGATGCGGAGCAACTTCATCGGTCGGTTGAACGAGGTTCACAACGAGCGGCTGCTCGAGGAGTACGGCGACCGGATGGGTGAGGTCATCACCGGCATCGTGCAGCAGGCCCACCGCAGGATGACGATAGTGGACCTCGGACAGGTGGAGGCTCTACTTCCGGCGAGCGAACAGGCGCCCGGTGAACGCTACGAGAACGGACAGCGGCTCAAGGTCTTTCTGCTGGAGATAAGGGAGCCGGGCCGCAGTGGCCCCGCGCTCACCGTCAGCCGGCGCAACGAAGGGCTTCTTCGGGGGCTGTTCACGCTGGAAGTACCGGAGATCTACGACAATTTGGTCGAGATCAAGGCCGTCGCTCGTGAGGCGGGGCTTCGCTCGAAGGTCGCTGTCTGGTCGAACGAGATGGGGATTGATCCGGTCGGGGCGTGCGTCGGGCCGAGGGGCAGCCGCGTGAGGGCCGTCGTCTCGGAGCTTCGCAACGAGAAGATAGACATCATCCAATGGGACCCGGACCCGGCCCGGTTCATCGCCAAGGCTCTGAGCCCGGCGAGGGTACGCGAGGTCTATCTGGACGAGGACGAGCAGCAGGCCGAGGTCATCGTGCCGGACGACCAGCTCTCGCTCGCGATAGGCCGCGAGGGGCAGAACGCCCGGCTCGCGGTAAAGCTGACGGAGTGGAAGATAGACATAAAGCCCGAGAGTCAGGCGATGGACTTCGAGGACGAGGGCGAAGAGTGGGAGCCGGAAGAAGATTCGGCGATGCACCGTTGCAGAGCGGTTCTGTCGAACGGCAGACGCTGCGCGAACATGGCGCTTGCGGGTGCGCTCTTCTGCGGCATCCCGTCTCATCAAGACCAGGCCAAGGACTTCGAGGAGATGGTCGAGGGCTAGCTGGTTCCGCGAGGATCGAGTGAGGCGGACGAATCGGCGGAACCAACAGGAGGATACGAATGAGCAGGCGTGTATATGAGATCGCGAAGGAACAAAACCTCGAAAACAGAGAGGTGATCAAGAAACTGAACGACGCCGGGCTGGAGGTCAAGCACCACTCAGCTTCTATAGGAGACTCGGACTACGACAAGGTCTTCGGCAAGAACGCGAACGGCTCGGCTTCGACACCCGCACAACCCGAAACACCCGTGCCCTCTGCGTCACCAGAACCACGGGTCGAGACACCCGGCAACGGGGCGCAGAGCTCGGAGAAGATCGGAAACAAGGATAAAGGCGGGAGCAGGAAGCGCAGGAGAGTCGTCATAGACGCGAGTGCGACGAACAATAACAACCGTGATTCCGGCGGGCGTGACCGGAGCGGCAGGCAGCCTCAGAACGGCGCCGCCGGGAACGCTCCGAAGCCCGCAGTGAAGGCCGAGGAGCCGACCCCGACCGAGCCGGAGGTCATAAAGGTAGAGCCGGGGGCGACGGTCGCGGACGTTGCGGAGGCCATCGGGGTTCCGTCGGCGCGGATAGTCAAGATCCTCTTCGACATGGGGGAGATGCGGACTCAGACGCAGACGCTCTCGACCGAGGAGATAGAGCTCGTAGCCGAGGAGCTCGAGATAAAGGTCGAGGTGGTCTCCGAAGACGTGATTTCCGAAGAGCCGGTCTACGACGACGCTCCGGATGATCTTATCGAGAAGGCTCCCGTCGTAACGGTGATGGGACACGTCGATCATGGCAAGACGAGCCTTCTCGACCGTATCCGCCGGGAGAATGTTCAGTCCGGCGAGGCGGGCGGCATCACGCAGCACATCGGTGCGTATCAGGTGACGAACGACGACGGCAGGAAAGTGACGTTCATAGACACGCCGGGTCACGAGGCGTTTACCGAGATGCGCGCTCGTGGCGCGAAGGTCACGGATGTGGTCGTGCTGGTCGTAGCCGCCGACGACGGCATCATGCCCCAGACCGAGGAGGCCATCGAGCACTCGCGGGCGGCGGGCGTTCCGGTCGTGGTCGCGGTGAACAAGATAGATGTGCCGAACGCGAACGTGGACAAGACGCTCGGGGAACTCTCCGAACGCGGCCTCATCCCGGAGGCCTACGGTGGCGAGACGGTTACGGTGCAGGTCTCGGCGAAGACGGGCGAGGGGATAGACGAACTCGTCGAGAACATCCTCATCGTCTCTGAGCTGGAAGAGCTCAAGGCCAACCCGGACGCGGAGGCGAGCGGCTACGTCATCGAGGGCGAACGCGACCCCGGTCGTGGGCCGGTGGCGACGCTCCTCCTGAACCGGGGGACGCTTCACAAGGGCGACATCGTCCTTGCGGGGACGGCCTACGGTCGGGTGCGAGCGATGCTCGATTACCAGGGGCAGAGGATCAAGGAAGCAGGCCCGGCGACACCGGTCGAGATACTGGGCCTCTCCGGCGTCCCGCAGGCCGGTACTCACTTCGAGGTCGTGAAGCACGAGCGAATAGCTCGCGGCAAGGCCCAGCACGCCGAGGAGGCTATGCGTCGGCAGGAACTCGCCGAGGGCGGTCGGCGTCTCACCCTCGATCAGCTCCTCGGGCAGGAAGGTTCTTCGGACCTCAACCTCGTCGTCAAGGCGGACGTTGCGGGTTCGGTCGAAGCCCTCAAGGAGTCGCTCGCCAAGCTCACGAACGACGAAGTGCGCGTAAACATAGTGAGGAGCGGGGTCGGGGCGATCACCGACTCGGACGCGATGCTCGCGAGCGCGTCGGGCGGTATCCTGCTCGGCTTCAACGTCCGGCCGACGAACACGGCGAAGCAGGTCGCAGAGCGCGAGGGTGTCGAGATCCGTACCTACGACGTGATCTACAAGGCACTCGAGGAGATCGAAGATGCCATGCGTGGGATGCTCGCCCCCGAGGAGCGCGAAGAGGAGACCGGCACCGCCGAGATCCGGGAGATCTTTCGCGTCCCGAGCATCGGAGCGGTAGCGGGTTGTTACGTTACTTCCGGCGAATTTTCTCGTAACGACCGGGTCCGCGTCGTGCGCGACGGCACGGTCGTCTACGAGGGGAACATCGCCTCGCTCAGGCGATTCAAGGACGATGTTCGCAGCGTCCGCGAGGGCTTCGAGTGCGGCGTCGGGGTGGAGAACTTCAACGACATCAAGGAAGGTGACATGCTGGAGTTCTTCCATATCGTCGAGATCCCGAGATAAGAAGGCTCTGGAGGCGATCACTTGTTCTGCAACGTGAGGCTGGAACTCGAACTGCCGTATTCTTCCAGCCTCAAGGACAAGCGGCAGACGATTCGGTCCATCAAGGATCGCCTCCGGAGACGGAACGTCTCCGTCGTCGAGTCGGGACGGCAGGATTCGTGGCAGCGAGCGATCATGGAGGTGACGTTCGCAGCTATCTCAGCCGGAGCCGCTGAAGAGAAACGCAACGAGGTACGCGGGATGCTCCTCGGATATCCGGAGATGATCATCTCAGACTGGCAGGAGGATTTCTCCAAGCTCTAGGCCAGAGAGCGTCCTTTACGGAACTTCAGGAAAGATTAATTATCCAGCTAGCAGGTGAGAGTGAATGAGCGAGAGAACCAGGAAGATCGAATCCCAGCTAAAGGAGATCGTCGGCGTCGAAGTCGCCTCGCTCTCAGACCCGAGGGTTCACGGCCTTGTTACCGTGACCGCCGTGCGCGTTAGCCCCGACCTCGCTCACGCGACCGTGCTGTACAGCGTGATAGACGACTCCCCCGAAGCCGAAGAGGACGCTAAGGTCGGACTCCAGAGCGCCGCCGGACGCATCCAGGCCACCGTCGGAGCCGAGACGAGGATGCGCCGAACCCCCAGGCTCCGCTTCGAGCCAGACCCGATGATCGAACGCACCCAGAAGATAGAGGCCGCCCTCAGAGAGGTGAGAGATGGAAACAGATAATGCTTTAAAGACCGAAAAAACTGATAATATACACGATCTTTCAGAAGTCGCGGGGGTGTTGAAGGGGCTGTCGAAGGCCGCCGTGACGACGCACGTTGGGGCCGACGGGGACGCCATCGGGTCTTCGGCGGCTTTGCTCCGGTTGCTGGAGAAGCTCGGGGCCGAGGCGGTGTTCTGTCACTCGGAGGCGGTTCCGGGATATTTGCAGTGGCTCATCCCGGAGGCCAGCCCGGAGATACCGGTCGGGCATGAGCTCATCACGCTCGATACGTCGCGGGCGGACCGGACGGGGGTTCCGATACCGGATTCCGGGGCGGTTTTGAACATAGATCACCATGCGGACAACCCGGAGTATGCGAAGACCAACTACGTAGACGGCGGTGCGGCGGCTACGGCTGAGATCGTGGCGCGGCTGTACGCAGAGCTTGGCGTCGAGCTGGATAAAGAGGCTGCGGAGGCGATCTACACCGGGATCAGGACCGATACGGGCGGTTTCCGGTTCAGGAACCTGAGCCCCGAGACGCACGAGCTTGCGGCGGAGTTGCTGCGGGTCGGGGTCGTTCCGGCGGAGGTGGACGACCGCATCAACCGCACCGGGACGCTGGAGCAGCTCAAGGTCGTCGGGGCGACGATGGCGAACGCCGAGCGATACGGCGAGGTACTCATCGCGACCGTTGACGACGAGGACTACGAGCGTACCGGAGGCTCGGAGCTGGACTCCAAGGAGGCTATAGACGCGCTGCGTACCGTCGCCGGGGTAGACGTCGTAGCGCACCTGAGGCAGACGCCTAAGGGTACGAAAGGCTCTCTCAGGTCGGAGTCGTTCGACGTGCAGGAAGTCGCGCAGGGGTTCGGCGGTGGCGGACACAAACTCGCTGCCGGGTTCACCCGCGAGGGCCTGACCCCGAAAGAGGCGAAGGAGGAGCTGCTCGGTGTGCTGCGGGGCAAGGTAGACCTGGGAGAAGGCCGGTAACATAGCCGAGAGTTCGACACGCGTGAGACCGTTGGACCCCTCTTTGTCGGGCGTCCTGCTGGTGGACAAGCCGACCGGTATGACGAGCGCCCGGGCGGTCTCGGCGGTCAAGCGTGCGCTTCCGAAGAAAACTAAGATCGGGCATACGGGAACGCTCGACCCGCTGGCGTCGGGGCTTCTGGTCTTGATGATCGGGCGCGCCACCCGGCTCTCACGCTACATCGGAGATCTGGAGAAGGCTTACACCGCAACCGCAAAGTTCGGGGCCGTCTCGGATTCGCTCGACGCTGATGGTGAAGTAACAGCACTTGAAGGCGGCCTTCCGAGGCCAGTAGACATCGAGGCTGTCCTGCCCGACTTCACCGGAGAGATAGAGCAGGTGCCCCCGATGGCATCGGCGATAAAGGTCGGTGGTAAGCGGCTCTACGCCCTGCACCGGGAGGGAAAGACCGTAGAGCGCGAGGCTCGCACGGTGGAAGTCCGGGAGTTCAGCCTCAAGGATTACGACGGAGAGACTGGGACCGGAGAGTTCTTCGTGCGGTGTGGCGGCGGAACATACGTTCGGTCGCTCGTGGCAGACGTTGCGGAATCGGTCGGCTCCGGGGCGTACCTGACGGCACTCCGCCGGGAATCGGTAGGGGAGTTCGGGGTCGGAGAAGCCGTATCGCCCGAAGGTCTGAGCCAGGATTCCTTGCGAGACGCGCTGCTCGGGCCGGAGGCGGCGCTCGCCGGGATGGTCGAGGCAGAGGTCGAACCGGAGGCGGCGCGGCTCGTCGGGAACGGACGTCCGCTGGAATCGTTCGGGGAGTTCGGAGCGGTCGCGGTCTGGTGTCGGGGGGAGCTGCTCGCGGTCTACCGGGACGACGGGCGAGCGGCGAGGGCGGAGGTGGTCCTGTGTCCGGCGACGAGCTAGGAACAACGGGAGGAAAGGGGCGAGCGGTCGCGCTCGGGAACTTCGACGGGGTACATCTCGGGCATCGGATCGTCCTTGAAAAGACGATAGATGAAGGAAAACGGCGAGATCTCGAAGTAATCGCCGCGACTTTCGATCCGCATCCGAGGGAGGTGTTGAAGCCGGAGAGCGCGCCCCGGCTCCTGACGGATATAGCGACTAGGCGGCGACTACTCATCGAGGCCGGGATGGATGATGTGGCGGTCGTAGCTTTCGACCGGGACCTCTCGACCGAGTCGCCGGAGGAGTTCGTCTCCAGTATCCTGATCGAATCCCTCCGGGCGAGGATCGTCGTGGTCGGGAAGAACTTCCGGTTCGGATACCGGGCCTCCGGGGACATCGTTGATCTGCAACGGATAATGGCTTCTTTCGGTGGTGAGGCCTTCGGGGTGGGGGTAAGGCTGGAGTCCGAGGAAGATATCAGCTCGACGCGTATCCGGGAGTTGCTGACCCACGGAGATGTGGCCGGGGCGGCGAGGCTCCTCGGGAGGCCGCACGAAGTCCGCGGGACCGTGATACCGGGCGACCGGCGCGGCAGGACGATCGGGTTCCCGACGGCGAACGTGCTGCCGCCTCAGGACATCCTGGTTCCGGCTCGCGGGGTGTATGCGTGTCGGGTGAGGCTCGGAGAGGCAACTTATCCGGCGTGCGTGAACGTAGGGCTCGCGCCGACCTTCGGGGAGCGGGAGAGTCGGGTGGAGGCGCATCTGCTGGACTTCGAGGAGGACATCTATGGTGAGGTCTTGAACGTCGGGTTCGTCGAGCGGTTGCGGGGCGAGCAGAAATTCTCCGGGGTGGAGGAACTCGTAGCTCAGATCCGGCGCGATGTGCAGCGTTCTCGCGAGGTACCGGGGGTCGTTTCCAGCTTCGATGGTAATTGATGCATGTGGTAGCATAATTGATCGAGACTCTATAAAGAGAAAACGGATAAAGAGCCAAGGGCAAGCAAGAAGAGGAGAAGGAAGAAGTTGGCGGTAGTAGTAGAC